>NZ_JASOOK010000016.1:0-38958 GCF_030217725.1 Streptococcus sp. UMB1203
AAGGACGAAATTTGTCCTTTCTCGGTTTTAGCTTTTATTCAACCCACTACAGTTGACAAAGAGCCTCTTTTCAAATAGTATAGCATAATTCTAACTAAAATACTCAAAAACGCCTGCTTACGAAGTTGTTCTTAAGAAAAAAACAATTTCGTAAACAAGCGTCTACTATCCCAACTTATGATGAGTGTTCCCGCTAGGACCGAAATCCTAGCGGTAGACCAGAGCTAGACTAAGAGCACAAGACTCCATCATCATAACACTCAACAAAATTGATGATTTTATACTAATTCGATGATCGCCATTGGCGCTGCATCACCACGACGTGGTTCAGTTTTAAGGATACGAGTGTATCCACCGTTACGTTCAGCATAACGAGGTGCGATTTCTGAGAACAATTTTTGAAGTGCTGTAGTAGAAGTGTACTTATCAGTTGCTTCATCATAGTTTTCAGATGCGATTTCATTACGTACGAAAGCAGCTGCTTGACGACGTGCATGCAAATCACCACGTTTACCTAGAGTAATCATTTTTTCAACAGTTTTACGGATTTCTTTAGCACGAGCTTCAGTTGTCACGATTGATTCGTTGATCAAAAGGTCAGTGGTCAAATCGCGAAGCATTGCTTTACGTTGTGAGCTAGTGCGTCCTAGTTTACGGTAAGCCATTTATTCCTCCTTTATTTATCTTTTAATCCAAGACCCAAATCAATGAGTTTGAGTTTCACTTCTTCCAAACTCTTGCGTCCAAGATTTCGTACTTTCATCATCTCTGCTTCAGATTTTTCTGTCAAATCATGCACAGTATTGATACCGGCACGTTTCAAACAGTTGTATGAACGCACAGACAAGTCCAGTTCCTCAATCGTACGATCCAAAATACGGTCGTCAGATTCAGTATCAGCTTCTTTCATCACTTCAGTTGACTTAGCAATCTCAGTAAGATTTGTAAACAAATCAAGATGTTCTGTCAAAATACGTGCTGAAAGCCCTAAAGCATCTTCTGGAATAATTGTTCCATTTGTCAAGATTTCAAGGGTTAATTTGTCAAATCCATCATTGCTACCTACACGAGCAGGTTCCACTTGATAGTTGACTTTTGTAACTGGTGTATAAATAGAATCTACAGCAAGTGTTCCAACTGGTGCATTATCCTTTTTATTTTCATCGGCAGGTACATATCCACGACCACTGTTAACAGTCATAGTCGCTTTTAGAGAAGAACCTTCACCGATTGTAAAGAGATAATGATCTGGATTTACAATTTCAATATCGCTATCTGTCAAAATGTCACCAGCTGTTACTTCAGCAGGACCTTCAACATCTAGTTCGATGATTTTTTCGTCTTCAACGTACGATTTCACTGCAATTCCTTTAATGTTCAGAATGATTTGCATCACGTCTTCACGAACACCTGGAACTGTGTCAAACTCATGCAACACACCATCAATATTGATAGATGTCACAGCTGCTCCTGGTAGAGAAGCTAGAAGTACACGACGAAGAGAGTTACCAAGAGTTGTACCGTAGCCACGTTCAAGTGGTTCGATTACAAACTTGCCATAATCTTTATTTTCATCAATTTTTGTTATATTTGGTTTTTCAAACTCGATCATTTAGTTACTCCCTCTTAAACGAAAAGCAGTGTAATGCGATGATTATACACGGCGACGTTTTGGAGGACGAGCACCATTGTGTGGCACTGGAGTCACATCACGAATTGCTGTTACTTCAAGACCAGCGGCAGCAAGCGCACGAATAGCTGACTCACGACCAGAACCTGGACCTTTTACAGTAACTTCAACTGATTTAAGACCGTGTTCTTGTGCAGATTTAGCAGCAGCTTCAGAAGCCATTTGAGCAGCGAATGGTGTAGATTTACGAGAACCTTTGAAACCAAGAGCACCAGCTGATGACCAAGCAATTGCATTACCATGCACATCAGTAATCATAACAATAGTGTTATTAAATGTAGCGTGAATATGAGCAATACCAGATTCGATATTCTTTTTCACACGACGTTTACGTGTTGGTTTAGCCAAGACTTTTACCTCCTATATTATTTTTTCTTACCAGCAATCGCAACAGCTTTACCTTTACGAGTGCGAGCGTTGTTTTTAGTGTTTTGTCCACGGACAGGAAGTCCACGACGGTGACGGATACCACGGTATGAACCGATTTCCATCAAACGTTTGATGTTCAAGTTTACTTCACGACGAAGGTCACCTTCAACTTTGATTGCATCCACTTCACGACGGATAGCATCTTCTTGATCTGATGTAAGATCACGTACACGAACATCTTCTGAGATTCCAGCAGCAGCTAAAATTTTCTTAGATGTTGCAAGTCCGATACCATAAACATAAGTCAATGAGATTACTACGCGTTTGTCATTTGGAATGTCAACTCCAGCAATACGAGCCATGTTTTCTCCTTTCTATCTTATCCTTGACGTTGTTTGTGTTTTGGATTTGCTGGGCAAATTACCATAACACGACCATTACGACGAATAACTTTACAGTATTCGCAAATTGGTTTGACCGATGGTCTTACTTTCATTTCTTATCCCTCCAAGTTTTTCGATTATTTAAAGCGGTAAGTGATACGTCCACGTGTCAAGTCATATGGACTCATTTCGACAGTAACACGATCTCCCGCTAAAATACGAATATAGTTTTTACGAATTTTACCAGAAACTGTTGCTAAAATCTGATGTCCATTTTCAAGTTCAACCGTAAACATTGCATTCGGCATTGTATCAACTACTTTGCCTTCAACTTCAATCACATCGTCTTTTGCCACGCAAAAGCACCTCCATAAATTTCGATTCGATGCCTCTAGACACAGAGACAACAATTATAAGTCAGACTATCTCAGTATAACATTTGTAGCGGATTTTTGCAAGTGTGAAAAACGCTTTATTTTAAATTTGTCAATACTTTTTCGATATCTGAGAAGACATCATTGATATCTTGATTACCTTCGATGTCATGAACCAAACCTTTGGCACGGTAGTGAGCAATGATTGGTTCCCCTTGAGCAATATTAACGTCCAAACGACGTTTTACTGTCTCAGGCTTATCATCTTCACGTTGGTAGTAATCTTCTTCTTTATAGTCAACTGGTGGGTTAAAGACCTTGTGGAAAGTTTCTCCAGTTACGCGGTGGATGATACGGCCACTCAAACGTTCCAAGAGGCTGTCTGGATTCACTTCGATGTTGATAACACCTTCTAGTTCGATGCCAAGTTCAGCCAATGTTTTGTCCAAGGCATGAGCTTGTTCGATTGTACGTGGGTAACCATCCAATAAGAATCCTGTTTCTTTAATATCATCTTGTGAAAGACGTTCTTTTACGATTCCATTTGTAACTTCATCAGGAACTAATTCACCCTTGTCAATATATGACTTAGCAAGAACACCCATTTCAGTTTGATTTGCCATAGCAGCACGGAACATATCACCTGTTGAGATATGTGCAACATGGAATTGTTCTACGATTTTTGCTGCTTGAGTTCCCTTACCTGCACCAGGTAAGCCCATAATCAAAAGATTCATGATTTGATCTCCTTATTTTATTTTTAAATAGAAGCAAAAAGTCTTTTCACCCCTATTTAAAAACAAAATAGAAGAGGGGAGACCAAACTCTCACAAATGTTAGAGTTAAACCTCCACTCCCTCAGTAATTACTGATTCAGTAATTACTTTTATTCTGTTCTGTCCATGAAACCAACATACTTACGTTTCAATAGGTAGCCTTCCAATTGTTTGATTCCTTCAATACCTGTAGAGATAATGATCAAAAGACTGGTTCCTCCAAAAGCAACTGCTTCTGAAAGTCCGAAAACATCTTTTGCTACGATCGGTAAAATAGAAATCACACCAAGGAAGAGAGAACCAACAGTTGCAAGACGACGAAGAAGTTTAGACATATATTCTTCTGTACCTTTACCAGGACGAACTCCATGGATATAAGCACCGCTCTTTTGTAAGTTTTCTGCCGCTTTTTCAGGATTAATCTGTACAAACGTATAGAAGAATGTAAAGAGAATAATCAATAAAGCATACATGGCAATACCAGTTGGTGAAGTTGTTGCCAGCATTTCTTGTGCTGTTCTTACCCAAGCCCAATCATGACCTGTAGCGCTCAAAAACTGAAGAATAGCCGCAGGCGCTGCAGTAATCGAACTTGCAAAGATAACGGGGATAACTCCAGCAGGGTTTACCTTCAAAGGAAGGTAAGAGCTAGATGGAGCACCTTGTGCAACCTTAGTATATTGGATTGGAATTTTGTATTCTGCTTGTTGAACATAAGTTGTAAAATAAATGATCAACAATACAGTAATAATCAAAATGATTACGAAAATGATAGATGAGTTGATACGGCTACTTGGGACGTTCACAAAGTAGTCCACATAGATGCCCTGAATCATCTCTGGAATTGATGCAACAATCCCGGCAAAGATAATCATAGAAACACCATTTCCGTATCCCTTATCTGTAATTTGCTCTCCCAACCAAGTCACAATCATACTACCAGCTGTTAAGATGATACCAATCATGATAAAGACTTGTGGAGTAAGAGCTGTTTTCAACAATTGAGCTCCAGCCAAAGTATTAAAACCAGCTGTAATTCCGATAGATTGCACAAAAGCTAGAACAAGAGCAATATAACGAGTAGCTTGATTTAATTTTCTTCGACCTACTTCCCCTTGTTTACCCCACTCTACAAACTTTGGTAAAATATCCATTTGCAAGAGTTGGACAACGATAGAGGCCGTAATGTAGGGACTAACACCAAGAGCAAAAACTGAGAAGTTTTTCATGGCATTCCCTGAGACCAAGCTCAACATGTTTAAGAAGGATAATCCACTTAAAGCATTCAAGCTATTGGCATTCACACCAGGAACTGTAATGCTAGTTCCGATACGAAAGACCAAAACGATAAAAATTGTAAATAAAATTTTTGATCGAACCTGCTTGACTTTAAGAGCTTCTCTTAATAATTTAAAAAACATAGGTCACCTCTCTTAGATGACTTCTACTGAACCACCTTTAGCAGTGATAGCTTCTTCAGCTGATTTAGAGAATTTAGCTGCTTTCACAGTCAATTTCTTAGTCAACTCACCGTTACCAAGAATTTTAATACCTGATTTTTCAGCTTTAACAATTCCTGCTTCGATAAGAACAACTGGAGTAACTTCAGCACCATCTTCAAAGACGTTCAATTGGTCAAGGTTCACAATTGCGTATTCTTTAGCGTTGATGTTAGTGAATCCACGTTTTGGAAGACGACGGAACAATGGAGTTTGTCCACCTTCAAAACCAAGGCGAACTCCGCCACCGCTACGAGCTTTTTGACCTTTTTGACCACGACCAGATGTTTTACCGTTACCTGATGAAGTACCACGACCAACGCGGTTACGTACTTTACGAGAACCTTCTGCAGGTTTCAATTCATGAAGTTTCATTTTTATTTTCTCCTCTTTTGTAAAATGCTAGCGCCGATAAGGGAGAAAAGGTTGTCTCCCCCATCAACTCGCCTATACGACGTCATCATAGATGACTATATCTAGTTTTAGGGGATGGTATACTGCACATCCCCTAAAAATTCATTAGTTTACTTCTTCAACTGTTACCAAGTGAGATACTGCTGTGATCATACCACGGATAGCAGCGTTATCTTCTTTAATAACAGAGCTGTTCAATTTGCCAAGTCCAAGTGCTACAACAGTTTTACGTTGTGATGGAATGCGTCCGATTGGAGACTTAGTCAAAGTAATTTTAATTTGAGCCATTTTATCCCCTTTCTTATGCCAAATCAGAAACTGAAATACCACGAAGGGCAGCAACTTCTTCAGCGCGTTTCAATTGTTTCAAACCTTCAACAGTTGCACGAACAATGTTGATTGGAGTGTTAGAACCAAGTGATTTAGATGTAATATCTGCCACACCTGCCAATTCCACAACGGCACGAACTGCACCACCAGCGGCAACTCCAGAACCTTCTACAGCAGGTTTCAACAATACTTTAGCTCCACCGAATTCTGAAAGAACTTCGTGTGGAATTGTTGTTCCAACCATAGGAACTTCGATCAAGTTTTTCTTAGCATCGTCTACTGCTTTACGGATTGCTTCTGGAACTTCTTGAGCTTTACCAGTACCAAATCCTACGCGACCGTTGTGGTCACCAACAACAACAAGAGCTGCAAAACGAAGACGACGTCCACCTTTAACAACTTTTGTAACACGGTTGACAGCAACTACGCGTTCTTCTAATTCAACTGCATTGTCTTTAAATGCCATTTTCTAGTGTCCTCCTATTAGAATTTCAATCCGTTTTCACGAGCTGCATCAGCCAAAGCTTTCACACGTCCGTGATATAGATATCCACCGCGGTCGAACACCACTTCTGAAATACCTTTAGCGTTTGCACGTTCTGCAACGAGTTTACCGACAGCAACGGCTTGTTCAGTTTTAGTTCCTTTTGAAACTTCTTTGTCAAGAGTTGAAGCACTTGCGAGCGTTACACCCGCTACGTCATCAATCACTTGAGCGTAGATGCCTGTATTAGAACGGAATACGTTCAAACGTGGGCGATCAGCAGTTCCAGAGAGTTTTCCGCGAACGCGACGGTGGCGTTTTTGGCGGAGTTTGTTTTTATCTGGTTTTGAAATCACAGTTTTCACCTCTTTAGTTTTAAATCGTGTGCTATGCACAAAGTTGGAAAATAGGTTGGTGGTTGAGAATCAACCACTCAACATTATTTACCTGTTTTACCTTCTTTACGGCGAACGAATTCACCAACGTAACGGATACCTTTACCTTTATATGGTTCTGGTGAACGAAGGCTACGTACGTAAGCAGCTGTTTGACCAACTACTTCTTTTGAAATTCCGCTAACAACGATTGTTGTTGGGTTTGGAAGTTCAAAAGTAATTCCTTCTGGAGCTTCAACTTCATCCGGATGAGATTTACCAACAGCCAGAACAAGTTTAGATCCTTGAAGTTGTGCACGGTAACCAACCCCGCGCATTTCAAGTTCTTTCTTGAATCCTTCTGATACACCAACAACCATGTTGTTCAAAAGGGCACGAGTAGTTCCGTGGATAGTTTTCATTTCTTTTGAATCGTTTGGACGGTGAAGAGTTACTTCTGTACCTTCCACACGGATTTCAATATCTTTTGAGAACTCACGAGTAAGTTCTCCTTTAGGTCCTTTTACAGTTACAACGTTGTCATTGTTAGTGATTTCAACACCAGCAGGCAACACGATAACTTTATTACCAATACGTGACATGTTTATTTTCTCCTGTTAAATTGTCAGGCCATAATGGCCAGTTTTCACGGGGTTAAAGATACTTATTGAGTTCAATAGCTAAATTGAACACGCTCTAAGAACTGTGCAAAATAGATAAGTTGGCTTGTTTGTAAACAAACTTCTCCAACTTCCTAATTTTGCTTTGTTCTTTACGAGCTTTGTATCTTGATTTTACCAAACGTAAGCGATAACTTCTCCACCAACATTCTTTTGGCGTGCTTCTTTATCAGTAAGCAAACCTTCAGAAGTTGAAAGGATAGCAATTCCAAGTCCGTTAAGAACTTTTGGAAGGTCTTCACGTTTTTTGTAGACACGAAGTCCTGGTTTAGAAACACGTTTCAAGTTAGTGATAACTTTTTCACCGTTTGGTCCGTATTTAAGGAATACACGGATGATGCCTTGTTTGTCATCTTCGATGATTTCAACGTTTTTTACAAAACCTTCGCGTTTAAGGATTTCAGCAATCCCTTTTTTGATGTTTGATGCAGGTACTTCAAGTACTTCGTGTTTAGCTTGGTTAGCGTTACGAATACGAGTTAGGAAGTCTGCGATTGGGTCAGTCATAACCATTTTGTTTTTCTCCTCTTACTAGTAGTTTGCAAGTTGCACTTGCTAGTTAATACATGATACAAAGAGCGTAACAGCAAGAGCAAAAATAGGCAATTTGATACAGGAGCGATGCTCCAAAGAAAATTGGTCTGTTTTGCCAAAGCTGTAGCTCGTGTTCAAATTGGCAAGTCCAACTGAACCCGGGCTAAACTCTGTGTGAAAAAGATAAACTTTCCTAGAAACTTCAGTTTCTTCGTCAAGTTTCCTATTTTCACTTAGAGTTTTGACGCCCTTGATATCTTAAATTACCAAGATGCTTTTGTTACACCAGGAATTTGTCCTTTGTAAGCTAATTCACGGAAGCAAACACGGCAAAGTTTAAATTTGCGGTAAACTGAATGTGGACGACCACATTTTTCACAACGAGTATAAGCTTGAGTAGAGAACTTCGCTGGACGTTTGTTCTTAGCAATCATTGATTTTTTAGCCATTAGATTTACCTCCTATATTATTTTGCAAAAGGCATTCCAAGGCCTGTAAGCAATGCACGTGACTCTTCGTCAGTGTTAGCAGTTGTTACGATAACGATGTCAAGACCACGAGTTTTGTCAACGTCATCGAAGTTGATTTCTGGGAAGATCAATTGTTCTTTCACACCAAGTGTGTAGTTTCCGCGTCCATCAAATGATTTTGTTGGAACACCGTGGAAGTCACGTACACGTGGAAGTGAAACTGAAACCAATTTATCCAAGAATTCGTACATACGTTCACCACGAAGGGTAACTTTTGCACCGATCGCAACACCTTCACGAAGACGGAAGCCGGCGATTGATTTTTTAGCTTTAGTGATAAGTGGTTTTTGACCTGAGATAAGTGCCAATTCTTCAGCAGCTTTTTCAAGGCTTTTAGCGTTTGATACAGCTTCACCAACACCCATGTTCAAAACGATCTTATCTACTTTAGGCACAGCCATCACTGATGAGTAGTTGAATTGTTCTGTCAAAGCAGGAACTACTTCATTAAGATATTTTTCTTTTAAACGATTTGCCATTATACTTCTCCTTTCCTTCGTGATTAATCAAGCACTTCGCCTGATTTTTTGTTGTAGCGAACTTTTTTACCGTCTACAAATTTGTAACCAACACGACCAGCTACACCATTTTTGTCCAAAACTTGAACGTTTGATACGTGGATAGCTGCTTCTTTTTCGATGATACCACCTTGAGGAAGCTCGTTAGTTGGACGTTGGTGTTTCTTAACGATGTTAACACCTTCAACGATAACTTTGTTTACTTTTGGAAGGGCAGTAAGGACAACAGCTTCTGTTCCCTTATCTTTACCAGCGATTACGCGAACTTTGTCGCCTTTTTTTACAAACATTAGGTTTCTCCTTGATTTTTCTTACGCCCATAAGGGCACCCTGGAGGTAAATCCAGGGGACTAGTTTGTTTCTAAAAATTAAAGTACTTCTGGAGCAAGTGACACGATCTTCATGAAGCCACCTTCACGCAATTCACGTGCAACTGGGCCAAAGATACGTGTTCCGCGAGGAGTTTTGTCTTCACGGATGATAACTGCTGCGTTTTCGTCAAATTTGATGTATGAACCATCAGCACGACGAGCACCTGATTTAGTACGAACGATAACTGCTTTAACAACGTCACCTTTTTTAACCGCACCACCAGGAGTAGCTTGTTTTACAGATGCCACGATAACATCACCGATGTTTGCAAATTTACGTCCTGAACCACCAAGAACTTTGATAGTCAAGATTTCACGAGCACCGCTGTTGTCTGCGACTTTCAAACGAGTTTCTGTTTGAATCATTTCAGTTTTCTCCTTTCAGGTTTGATTAGATGATGACCGCTTCTTCAACAACTTCTACAAGACGGAAACGTTTTGTAGCTGAAAGCGGGCGAGTTTCCATGATACGTACGATATCGCCTTCTTTGGCAACATTGTTTTCATCATGAGCTTTGTATTTTTTAGAGTAGTTAATACGTTTACCATAGACTGGGTGGTTACGTTTTGTTTCAACTACAACTGTGATTGTCTTGTCCATTTTGTCAGATACAACACGTCCAACAAGAACTTTACGATTATTGCGTTCCATTGAAATTTCTCCTTCCCTAGTCTATTATTTCGCTTCAGATTGAACTGTTTTGATACGAGCGATTTGTTTTTTAACTTCTTTCAAGCGAGCTGTTTGTTCCAATTGACCAGTAGCAGCTTGGAAACGAAGTTCAAACAATTCTTTTTTCAATTCGTTTTCGCGCTTCGCGAGTTCTTCTTGAGAAAGACCACGAAGTTCTTTAACAAATTCTTTTACTTCATTAAGTTTCATGCCTTCTCCTTATTCTGCTTCACGTTTTACGAATTTACATTTAACTGGCAATTTGTGGCTAGCAAGACGAAGCGCTTCGCGTGCAATCTCTTCAGATACACCAGCAATTTCGAACATCACTTTACCACGTTTAACTGGTGCTACCCAACCTTCAGGTGCCCCTTTACCAGATCCCATACGCACACCGATAGCTTTAGCAGTGTATGATTTGTGTGGGAAGATTTTAATCCAAACTTTACCACCACGTTTCATGTAACGAGTCATGGCGATACGAGCAGCTTCGATTTGGCGGTTAGTGATCCAGTGGCTAGTTGTAGCTTGAAGACCGTATTCACCAAATGCTACTTCTTTTCCACCTTTTGCTTCACCGCGCATTTTTCCACGGAATTCACGACGGTGTTTAACACGTTTAGGTACTAACATTGGTTATTTACCTCCTTTAGTGTTTTTGCGAGCTGGAAGAACTTCACCACGGTAGATCCATACTTTAACACCAAGTTTACCGTATGTAGTATCTGCTTCTTCCCAAGCGTAATCGATATCTGCACGAAGTGTGTGAAGTGGAACAGTTCCTTCAGAGTATCCTTCAGCACGGGCGATATCTGCACCGTTCAAACGACCTGATACTTGAGTTTTGATTCCTTTTGCTCCAGCACGCATTGCACGTTGGATTGCTTGTTTTTGTGCACGACGGAAAGCAACACGTTGCTCCAATTGACGAGCAATTCCTTCACCTACAAGGTGAGCATCCAAATCAGGTTGTTTGATTTCGATGATGTTGATGTGTACTTGTTTTCCAGTCAATTTGTTAAGTTTCGCACGGAGTGCATCAACGTTAGCACCACCTTTACCGATAACCATACCTGGTTTAGCAGTGTGAAGTGAAACGTTAACTTTGTTTACTGCGCGTTCGATTTCGATAGTTGAAACCGCTGCGTCAGCAAGTTCTTTTTGAACGAATTTACGGATTGCAAGATCTTCATGAAGGTAATCCGCGTATTCTTTTTCAGCATACCATTTGGCATCCCAATCACGGATGATGCCGACACGCATACCAATTGGATGTACTTTTTGACCCACGATTTTACCTCCTTATTTTTCTGCAACAGCTACAGTGATGTGAGCTGTACGTTTGTTGATTGGTGAAGCTGAACCTTTCGCACGTGGACGGAAACGTTTCATAGTTGGTCCTTCGTTTGCGAATGCTTCAGATACTACCAAGTTAGCTTTATCCAAACCAAAGTTGTTTTCAGCGTTAGCTACAGCTGAGTTCAAAACTTTCAAGATGATTTCAGCGGCTTTGTTTGGAGTGAATGTCAAGATTGCGATTGCATCGGCTACGCTTTTACCACGGATGTTATCAAGAACAAGACGTGATTTACGAGGTGAAACACGTACTGTACGAGCCATTGCTTTAGCTGAAGTAATTTCTGCCATTTATGTTCTCCTTATTTTCTACGTGTTTTCTTGTCGTCTGCAGCGTGACCTTTGTAAGTACGAGTCGGTGCAAATTCACCAAGTTTGTGACCTACCATGTCTTCTTGGATGTAAACAGGTACGTGTTTACGTCCGTCATAAACTGCAATAGTGTAACCAATGAAACTTGGGAAGATCGTTGAACGACGTGACCAAGTTTTAATAACTTTTTTCTTTTCGTCGTTAGCTTGAGCTTCAACTTTTTTCATCAAATGCTCATCGACGAAAGGTCCTTTTTTAAGACTGCGTCCCATTTTTATATTTTCTCCTTTAAATGTTGTACCACAGCGGCTTGCGCTCCTATGGAGCGCTACCGAGCTGGCGGATTTACTAGTTGCTTAAGCGACTAGTTTAATATTATTTCTCGTTGCGACGACGAACGATAAGTTTGTCAGATTTCGCTTTCTTGTTACGAGTTTTAAGACCAAGAGCAGGTTTGCCCCATGGAGTAGATGGTGCTTTACGACCAACTGGTGCTTTACCTTCACCACCACCGTGTGGGTGATCGTTAGGGTTCATTACAGAACCACGAACTGTTGGGCGGATACCTTTCCAACGGCTACGTCCTGCTTTACCAAGGTTTACAAGTCCGTGTTGTTCGTTTCCGACAACACCAACTGTAGCACGGCAAGTTCCAAGAATCATACGAACTTCACCTGATTGAAGACGAACAAGAACGTATTTACCTTCAGAACCCAATACTTGAGCAGATGCACCAGCAGCACGTACCAATTCACCACCACGACCAGGTTTCAACTCGATGTTGTGGATCAAAGTACCAACTGGGATGTTAGCAAGTGGAAGAGCGTTTCCGACTTTGATATCTGCTTCTGGACCTGAAACGATACGTTGACCTACTTCAAGACCTTTTGGAGCGATGATGTATGCTTTCACACCGTCAGTGTAGTGTACAAGAGCGATGTTTGCAGAACGGTTTGGATCGTACTCGATTGTTTTAACAACTGCTTCAACGTTGTCTTTGTTACGTTTGAAGTCAACCAAACGGTAGAAACGTTTGTGTCCACCACCTTGGTGACGAACTGTGATACGACCGTTGTTGTTACGACCAGCCTTGCTCTTCAATGCAACAAGCAATGATTTTTCAGGAGTGCTTGTTGTGATTTCAGCGAAATCCAAAGAAGTCATATTACGGCGACCGTTTGTTGTTGGTTTATAAACACGAATTCCCACGATATTTCCTCCTTAGATTATTCAGCTTCAGCAGCAAACAACTCGATTGCTTTAGAATCAGCTGTAAGTGTGATGATAGCTTTTTTAGTTTTGTTAGTAAAACCAGTGTAACGTCCAACACGTTTAGCTTTTGGTTTTACGTTGATTGTGTTAACATTTGCAACTTTAACACCTTCGAAAGCAGCTTCAACAGCTTGCTTGATCAAAAGTTTGTGTGCACGAGTGTCAACTTCAAATACATATTTTCCTGCTTCAAGTTGAGCCATTGAGCTTTCAGTGATTACAGGTTTTTTGATAACATCATACAAATTCATTATGCAAGAACCTCCTCGATTTTAGAGATAGCTGCTTGAGTAACAAGAAGTTTGTCACTATTTGCGATGTCAAGAACACTTGCAGTTGTAGCAGTCGCAACTTTCACGTTTGGAAGGTTACGAGCTGAGAGAGCTGCGAATTCGTTTCCTTCTTCAAGAATAACAAGGACTTTAGAATCGATGCTCAAAGCTGCAAGAACTTTTGCAAATTCAGCAGTTTTTGGAGCTGTAAATTCAAGAGAATCAACGGCTACAAATTTATTTTCAGCAACTTTTTCTGAGTAAACAGATTTAAGCGCAAGGCGACGAACTTTTTGAGGAAGTTTGTACGCATAGCTACGTGGAGTTGGTCCGAAGACGATTCCACCACCACGCCATTGTGGAGAGCGGATAGAACCTTGACGAGCACGTCCAGTTCCTTTTTGACGCCATGGTTTGCGTCCGCCACCTGAAACAGCTGAGCGGTTTTTAACTGCGTGAGTTCCTTGACGAAGGCTAGCACGTTGGCTGATGATCACATCAAACACAACAGATTGGTTTGGTTCGATACCAAAGATTGCATCGTTAAGAACAACTTCGCCAGCTTGTTTACCAGTTTGGTCGAATAATGTTACATTTGCCATTTTGACTGTATTCCCCTTTCCTTATTATTTACCAGCTTTAACTGCTGACTTGATAGTGATAAGAGATTTCTTAGCACCTGGTACGTTACCTTTGATAAGGATAACGTTCTTTTCTGGAACAACTTGTACAACTTCAAGGTTTTGAATTGTTACGCGGTCACCACCCATACGTCCTGCAAGGTTTTTACCTTTGAATACGCGGTTAGGTGCAACAGGTCCCATAGAACCTGGACGACGGTGGTAACGAGAACCGTGAGCCATTGGTCCACGTGATTGTCCGTGGCGCTTGATAACACCTTGGAAACCTTTACCTTTAGAAGTACCAGTTACGTCAACAACGTCTCCAGCTGCGAATGTTTCAACTGTGATTTCAGCACCAACTTCCAAGCCTTCAACGTTTTTGAATTCACGAATGAAGCGCTTAGGAGCCGTGTTAGCTTTCGCTACATGTCCTTTAGCAGGTTTGTTGCTCAATACTTCGCGTTTGTCATCAAAACCAACTTGGATAGCGTTGTATCCGTCTGTTTCAACAGTTTTAACTTGAAGAACAACGTTTGGAGTTGCTTCAATAACTGTTACAGGGATCAATTCGCCAGCTTCAGTGAAGATTTGAGTCATTCCCACTTTTTTCCCTAAGATTCCTTTTGTCATGAGAAAATAGTTCCTTTTCTATATTTTTATTCAAAAAGTTTTTAACGAGCGTTTTTTATGCTCAAGATATCAAGCTTTAGATTAAAGTTTGATTTCTACGTTTACACCACTTGGAAGATCCAATTTCATCAAAGCATCAACTGTTTTTTGAGTTGGGTTAACGATATCGATCAAACGTTTGTGTGTACGCATTTCAAATTGTTCGCGAGAGTCTTTGTATTTGTGAGTCGCACGAATGATTGTGTAGAGGCTACGTTCAGTTGGAAGTGGGATTGGACCCGCAACTTGTGCACCTGTACGAGTAGCTGATTCTACGATTTTTGCAGCCGCTGTGTCAAGCGTACGGTGTTCGTAAGCTTTCAAACGGATACGGATTTTTTTGTTTGCCATCTTTTTCTCCTTTTCGTCTATTTAAGATAATAGGCTAGCTCCACAAGAAAACCGACGCGGTGTTGCGTGGCAATGCAACCGAGCGTGTCGCAACCTCTTGCATCAAAGCTAAAGCTGTAATTTACAGCACCATAATAGAATAACACAAAGCCCCTGCGATTGCAAGGGATTTGTTGCTGTTTTTTAAAATTTTTAACATGAAAATGTTTTCTTTTTTAGCAGGTCATTTATTTATGTATTTTATGGAAGAAAGTTACTCTCTCTTCACCTGTTCATAGCTTTCTTTTCCGTCAGTAAGCTTATCCCAAATCACTACTTGCCCACTTTGGAGCGATTTTTGCACATCGATAATTCGTTGGTTGGACGAACCTCGAAACTGGAGCATGAGATTTCTCTTAGTTCGGTCATACCGTCCATCGACAAGGATGTCAATTAGCGACAATAGTTCCAGTTTATCTGGAGTTTCCAACATCATTTCTTCCCAAGTATAGCCCGTCCAGGACCAGATGTCTTTATCTGGCAATTCCTTCCGAATGCGCTTAACGAGTGGCAAAAGAATCCCAGTATTGAGAAAAGGCTCCCCTCCCAGCAAAGTCAAGCCTTGAACATAGGGTTGAGCAAGATCTGCCATAATCTGTTCTTCTAATTCTGCTGTATAGGGAATTCCTGCCTTGAAAGACCAAGTCGCTACATTATAACATCCCTCGCAGTGAAACATGCAACCTGCTACATAGAGAGAGTTACGCACACCCTCTCCATCTACAAAGTTGAAGGCCTTGTAATCAATAATCCGCCCTTGACTGAGTCCCTCGCTTTTCCATTCTTGTGGTTTAGGATTATTCATTTGCTACCTCTATCCAATAACGCTCGACTCCATTACGAACATCTTCAAGAATTCCTCCATTTGCTAAAATGACTGCTCTGCTAGCAGGATTATTCACGCTACAGGTCACAAGAATTCTCTTGATGTTCTTTTCCTTAGCAACTTGCAAGCCCTGACTGAGAGTTTCCTTAGCATAACCTTTACCTCTTTCTGATAGACGAATGGTGTAGCCAATGTAGCCAGCATAATTCAGTAACCCCTCATTCAGTCTCAATCGCAGATTCAAAAATCCTAGAGCACGACCTACATCATCAAATGATACAAATTGAATAGAAGGAACACGATTTTCAGGCAAGTTTATTCCCATCTCTTTTTGCATATTTGTTTCCAACCACTCTTCATACACAAAGTTCTCTGTATCCCAAAATCCTCCATCATGTCCTGATTGGCTCTTTTCAAACTCTTCCATCATCTCTAAAACTGTTACTTTATCTGCTAATATTGGTCTTCGTAGTTCCATTCTTACCTCCCACTAAGAGAAAAGCGAGAGCTGGCTCTCACTTTTATTTTTTCTTGTTCTTGTTTAAAAATTGTTCTCTGAGGTTGAGCAAACGTTCTTTCTTACCAGCTCCACCTTTAGAGTGTTTCTCGTGATAACGGGTCACTTGTGCACGCCCCTTATCGTCTAATTGATATTTTCCCATTTCATTTCTTTCTAATTTGTTACTTGATGGCCAGCTATTTTAATCGTTGAGCCATTCATGTGTTTGACACGCGCAGCGATTTCCTTGTGACGCCCATTGACCATAGGTCTCGCTTGAGGATTGCCTAAATAGCCACAAGTCCGTTTAACAACGTCTACTGTTTTAGGGTCGCTATTTCCACAGTTTGGACAAGCAAATCCTCTCTCAGTTGGTTCAAAATCCCCTTCAAAGTCACACTTGTAGCAACGGTCGATTGGTGTATTGGTCCCTAGATAGCCGACACGGTCATAGGCATAGTCCCAGACAGCTTCCAAGGCCTTTGGATTTTGCTGAAGGACTGGATACTCACAATAATGGATGAAACCACCTGACGCACCTGCTTCTGGATAGACTTTCTCAAAGTCTAATTTTTCAAATGGTGTTGGATTTTTACGAACATCGTAGTGGAAAGAGTTAGTGTAGTATTCCTTGTCTGTAATATCAGGAATAGAACCAAACTTCTCTGTATCTAGTCGGCAGAAACGGTCTGTCAAACTTTCAGATGGTGTTGAGTAGATAGAGAAATGGTAGCCATATTGGTCAGACCACTCTTCTACACGGCGTTTCATATCGCGAATGATGTCTAGCGTGAATTCCTTAGCATCTGGATTACTTTCCCAGCTGTTACCAAAGAAAACTGTCGCTACTTCGTACAAACCGATATAGCCTAGTGAAACTGTTGCCCGACGATTCTTAAAAAGCTGGTCAACGCTTTCTTCTTTACCTAGACGATGACCAAAAGCACCGTATTGATAAAGGATAGGAGCATTTGCTGGTGTTGCTTCCTTGGTCCGTTCGACACGATAAACTAGAGCATCTTCTGCAATGTTCATCCGCTCGTTAAAGATTTCCCAGAACTTATTCATATCACCTTCAGACTCAAGGGCAATACGAGGAAGATTGACCGTCACCACCCCTAGATTCATACGGCCAGAGTTAACTTCAACTCCATTTTCATCCTTCCATCCTTGAAGGAATGAACGACATCCCATCGGAACCTTGAAGGAACCTGTCAATTCGATAATCTTATCATAAGACAAGACATCTGGGTACATCCGCTTGGTTGCACACTCAAGAGCCAACTGCTTAATGTCGTAGTTGGGAGTCCCTTCTTCTAAGTTGAGTCCTCTTTTAAGCGTGAAGATAAGTTTAGGGAAGATAGCTGTGCGGTGTTCTGAACCAAGTCCCTTGATTCGGATGTTCAAGATAGCTTTTTGAATTTCACGCTCAAAACGATTGGTTCCCAGACCAAAACCTAGTGAAGTAAAAGGTGTTTGCCCATTTGAAGTGAAGAGAGTATTGATTTCATACTCGAGAGATTGCATGGCATCATAGATATCTTTTTGGGTTTTCTTCCAAGCGTAATCTTCCCGTTTGTCAGGTAAGACCCATTCTTCCGCATCCTTGAGGTGTTTTTGGTAATTCTTCTCTGCATAAGGCGCCAAAACTTCATCGATACGGTCAGCTGAACAGCCACCGTACTGGCTAGAAGCAACGTTGGCGATAATTTGAGAAATCTGAGCTGTCGCAGTCTGGATAGACTTGGGACTTTCTACCTCTGCATTTCCAATCTTAAAGCCATTCTCCAACATACCTTTAAAATCAATCAAACAGCAGTTAGTCATAGGTGTGTAGGGGCTATAATCCAAATCATGATAGTGGATATCCCCCTTTTGGTGGGCATTGGCTACGTGCTTAGGGAGCATTTGCAGTCCGATTGATTTCCCAACAATCCCCGCCGTCAAATCACGCTGGGTGTTAAAGACATCGCTGTCTTTATTAGCATTTTCATTGACAACGGCCTGGTCTTTGTTGAGAAGTTTATGGATGCTAAAGTTGATATCTGTCGCTTTTGAACGCTCAAAATCCCTTTGTGTCCGATAAGTAATATACTCCTCAGCTAGCGCATATTCTTTGGCTTCAAGGAGTTCATGTTCTACGATATTTTGAATTTCGTAAATCTTAACCCCCTGTGGAAAGCGACTATGAATTTCTGTGACAATTCGCTCGGTCAGAGCATTGAGGCGTTTTTCGACCAGGGGTGTCACATCCATAACCTTGTCAGCCGCCTTGTGGAGAGCCTTGTCAATCTTGTCCACATCAAATACAACACGTCTCCCATCTCGTTTTTCAACGAAGAGAGTTGGCAAAATTGTAATTTTTTCTTCTAGTGCAATCATATGCATGCTCTTTTCTAAAATGTTCTTTCTAAAAAGTATTATACCACTCTAAAAAGAAAAATCAATATCTTGTGTTAAAAATCCTAAAATTTTTAAAAATACACAAGATATTGATTTTGTTATTTAATTTTATAGACTTTAAACTCTGAGTAATCAGTCTTTACTTGTTGGTAATTTTCTTTCAAAATTGTTTCCACTTCAGACCAGACTGCTACCTTATCATTCACCACAATCACCTTAGGTTGGTTTTCTTTCAAGTCATTGATTAAACTAGTTTTATTCTCTTCTGTACTCGTGTAAAGAAGAGGTGATGGGAACATGGATCCAGCCAAACGCTGGCTTTCTTTATACATCTGAACATGTGAATCCCAAATATAGATTTGGTCACCATCACTCGTCTCTTGTTTGACTCTATCTACCACTTGATGTTGTTCTCTATAAGAAGCTGGATGCAAGACAAAACGAGCTACAAAAGGAATTGCAATCAGATAAACTACCACTAGGATCGGTAAGTAGAGATTTCCCTTCATAAATTTTTTCCATAAAGTAGGAACTTCCTCTCTTTTCCGACGACGGGCTCCTCTAGCTGAATGTTTCCCACGAATACTGGTCATCAAAAGAAGGAGCAAAAACGGAAGAATTAGAACCAAACGCGAACCGTGAAGAGATTCTTGAGAAAAAAGCAACAAGGCTAATGCAAATAAGAAAGCAAAACTAGCTGGTACTGAAATAACATATAATCTTGATGCCTTTGATTGGAACAAGCCCAGAAAAACAAGGAAGAAAGTTCCTAAACCAAAGCTCAACAAACCATAGAATAAAACATTATCCATTAGTTGAGGATTCGCAAAGACCTGAAGGGAATCAATCGGATACAAAAGACTCCCTAGAGCTTCTCCAGAGCCACCTGAAGCAAGGACATAGTATCCTGCTGGATAAAAGATGAGAGAAAAGCCAAGTGCTGCTGCAAAAACCTGATAAACTCCATGGGCAAAACGACCATGCCCAATATTAAAGACAAATAAACCGATCATTACTACTACAGTAAAGAGAAGACTTGTAAGGGGCTCTATGAAAAATGATAGGGCTAAGAAAATCCCCAGACGTAGAAATCCCTTGTCATGGTTAGGATTTGATAGATAACGCGCTACTAAAGAAAATCCTGCAAACAGGAATGGCAGAGCTAAGATCGTAGCATAGCCTCCTCCAAAACCGAGACCAGATACCAAAATATAAAATATGGTTAGGAGTTGCTTAGCTTGCTCTCTTTGTCCCGTCAAATACTCGGTTGAAGAAAAGAGGAAATAGCCTCCTCCTAAGAGGGCTAGCCATTCTACCAAGGCAAAAAGGATGCCTCCTTGGGTAATATAAAGTAGCAAGTAATAAAGAAGACCGTGACTTGCATAATAGCTACTGTAAAGCTGTCCTCCCTGATGTAAAGCCCATCCTATATACAAATCCTGAGCCTGAGAAGGACTTACCATATCTAAAAGTAAAGGAACTACCACAGAAAAAATAGTCGCAATCGTACTTCCAATGATTAGTCTGAAAAACGGGAAAGCTAGGCGCTCCTCTTTTTCCAGATCCGATTCAAGGTTCCTATCCAGTCTATTTTCTATTCCATCACTTTGTATCATTTCGGATACTTCTTCGATTCTGCCATATACAGCCATGTCATTTCTCCTATTCAATTTATCTGTCTTAGTATATCAAAAAGACCTAAAATTGTCAGCTTGCGATGGGTGTTTGAGTGATTTTTTGCATAGTTTCACAAAGGTTTCAATTTCCCGAAATCGGTGTAAATGCGTCTGTTTAAATCTTATGATATAATCCAATTCTTTCTGAGTCAGCATCATTCCCCCTCTATCTTTCTATTCGTAAAAGGCAAGAAAAATAGGACTGGTTTGTGTCCTAAGTCCTAGATTTCTTATAATATTGGGGCAAATAACTGGGCAATTTCCTTAATCAATTTTTGATACCAGCTATTTTTTATCGTATCTTGGAAAATTTCTTGCGAAACTGAAAAAATCTCCTGAAAATCTTTTTGAATCTCTGTGATTGATGCTGTTTTATATAGCAAAACTGCATTTTCATAGTGATGAAGTAAACTTCTATAATCTAAATTGATAGTCCCAACTGCAGCAAAGTCCTTATCCACTAGGATTTGTTTACTGTGGATAAAGCCTGGACTATACTCAAAAATCCTTACTCCCGCTGACAACAAATCCGGATAGGCTCCTCTTGTTATGAGCTGGATTAATTTTTTATCCGGAATGAAAGGAGTCACGATGCGGACATCAACACCCCTCATGGCTGCATTTTTAATACTCTCAGTTAAATCATAGTCAATAATCAAATAGGGTGTTGTGATATAGACTGAATCAGTAGCCTGATTAATCAAACTTTGATAAACTTTTTTCCCTACTTGAGTACGGAAGATGGGCTTGGGTCCACTACCGTAAGGAATGCAGAGCCCTTGGCCAGAACAAGGCTGATTTTCCAGGTGATACTGGTCAAAATCGCTGATTTCCCAACGATTGATGTACCAAGTCATCAAAAAAAGACGGGTTAGAGCCTTGACACCAGGGCCATCTAAGCGAATCCCACTGTCCTTCCAATAGCCAAAGCGTTCTATATGATTGATGTACTCATCGGCTAAGTTAATGCCTCCTGTATAGGCTACCTGACCATCTATGACAAGGATTTTACGATGGTCCCGATTGTTGTAAGCCACCGTCAAACGAGGAATCACCTTGTTAAACTTATGGGCTTCAATTCCTCGACTACGAAGTTGAATAGTATAGTCTCCAGGCAAAGTCGCCATACAGCCGATATCATCATAGAGCATCTTGACCTCTACACCCTGAGCTGCCTTTTGCTCTAGTATATCTAGTATGCTATTCCACATCAAACCTTCTTCGACAATATAGTACTCTAGAAAGATAAATTTCTCAGCTTTCTTGAGGTCTTCCAACATATGTTGCCACATGCTTTCACCCGAAGAAAAGAATTGTGAATCTGTTCGATCATAGACATCGGCATTGCTATCCATACTTAGCAAAGATTTGATAACTCCGTAAGCCGCCTTATCATCTTCCTTCAATTTCTGGCGGAGAGCTTTACTGTTATCCTCCCGAAAATGCATAGAACCAAGTTTGTCCAACTGCTTGATTTCTTTTTTGGACAATCGCCTTTCACCAAACATCAGATAGAGCAAGGGTCCGATGACAGGAACAAAAGTTACCACTAACCACATTACTTTACTATCAGGTGTCATTGAACGATTGACAATTGCGACAATAGTCGCCATACTCATAAAGATTAAGAGAATAACCCATAGAATAGAAGCCATACGCCCTAAGTAAAGAAAGAGACCAAAAACAAGAGAAAGTTCAAGCAGCATAATCGAAAGACTAAAGCCATACTTGGACATTAATAATTGAAATTTTCTATATTTCATATCCCCTCCTTGATATTTTGATACTCAATGAAAAGCAAAGAGCAAACTAGGAAGCTAGCCGCAGGTTGCTCAAAACACTGTTTTGAGGTTGCAGATGGAAGCTGACGTGGTTTGAAGAGATTTTCGAAGAGTATGAATGCTAAAAACAGGTAATTGATACTAGTATAACTCAGGTATTCGGTAGAAGGCAAGTATTTATAATCATTTTTCTGCGTAAAAACAAAAGAGACTGACAAAACCAGTCTCCTTCTAGTCTATTTTGATAAAACAATGCGATCAGACGCTTCTCTATCCATATCGTCGATAATCATCTGATTTCCATTGATTGCATAAATCTTGACATCATCCCCAATAATCATACGTTGATTAGCGGCATCGAAGCTAACCTGCTTGATTTCTTGATCTCCGTCAGTTTCTACCTGTGTCCAGGTGCCCGTTGTACCAGTTACCACTAAAGTGATACGGTCTCCCTCGTCCTGACCGGTATAGGTTCCATCAATATCAGTTGGTTGAGCCTCAGGAGCATTTTGTGAAGAACTTGTTGCTGCCTGGCTGCTATTTTCTGTAGAAGATGAAGCAGCAGATTGTGATTGCTGAGTTTGTTGTGTTTGCGAGTGAGTTGCTGGTTGTTGAACTTGTTGTGCTCTTTGTGAACAAGCTACTAAAAGACTAAGACTTGCTAGAGAAGCAAGAGAAAGTGTGAATCTTTTTAATTTCATGATAAATTTCCTTTCTGCTACCAATTTACAGAATTTTTTCCCTCTAACTAGTAGTTTCCCTAGTATAACAAGTTCAAAAAAGGAGGTCAATTCATCTGCTCATGGGTCAGCAAGTAGCCCCGTACTTCTGAGATAAAATAGAGAGACCCTGTAACGAACAACAAATCCTGGGCACCTGCTCTTGCTTCAAAATTGCTAATAAATTCTCGGTAAGAAGGAACTATATCGTAACCTGTTACATCTGTTTCATCCAAAGAACCTTGATAGTCAAAGCCTGTCACCTTGAGTTCCACCTGAGGCAAATTCTCAGTCAAGTAACCCAACATCCCTTGATAATCCTTTCGTTTCAAGGCTCCAAATAGGATTTGAGTCCGATATCCTTCCTGCTCTTTTTCTTTAATAAATTCAACCAAGCGAATCAAAGCAGGGAGGTTATGAGCACCGTCCAAGTAAATCTGAGGACGAATACGCTCCAAACGCCCAGCCCAATGGGTCTTCTCCAAAGCCTGTCTTACAACCTGTTCATCAACAGCTTCCTTTCCTTCTCTCATAAAAAGAAGAAACGTTTGCAACGCCAAGGCCGCATTTTCCTGCTGATAAGCTCCTTCTAAACCTATTTTCAACTGTGAAAGGTTAGCCAAAGAGCTTGAAAAATCCCCATTCAGCATTGAAAAATCCTGACCTGCCTGATAAAGGTCAACAGTTAAAGAGTCTGCTTTTTTCTGACAAACAAGCCTAGCTTCTGAAGGCAACTTCGCAATCACTGCCTTTTTACCAGCCTTAAAAATACCAGCTTTCTGCTCTGCAATTGCTGCTATACTGTCACCCAGAGTCTCCTGATGGTCAAGTCCGATGGAGGTGATGACAGCAATCTCTCCAGTTACCACATTAGTCGTGTCAAGTAAGCCGCCAATTCCCACTTCTAATAAAACCAAATCCACCGCTTGCTCCCTAAAATAAAGAAAAGCAATCAAGGTCAGCAATTCAAAAAAGGACAGCTGATCATGGGTTTGCAGAAGCGTTTTCTCCATCTCCTTGACCTGCTTAGCCAAACGGATGAAGTCTGCATCAGCTATTGGTTGCCCGTTAATGCAGACTCGATCATTGATAGAGATGATATGAGGGGAGGTAAAGGTCGCAACTCTTTTGCCATGCCCCATAAATAACTCCCTCATAAAAGCAATGGTAGAACCTTTCCCATTAGTCCCAGTGACGTGGATAATAGGGTAAGACATCTCGGGATTTCCTAACAAATCCACCGCTTGCTGCATTCGGCTCAAACCTGATCGAAAATTCAAACCAATCCGACTATGGAGCCATTCTTCTACTTCAAACATATACATCTCCTTAATTACAGGTTCAATCAACTGCCTCAATAAAGTCTCATAACTAACAAAACGAGGCCAGGATTTTCGTCCCGACCTCTTACCTGGTTAGCTAATAACTAGCTACTATGAAGTTAACGTGGGGTAAAACATCCACTGAATGTGCCTGCGTTTCTAATTTCTAGCGCAGGGCTAAACACGTCCACTGGACGTTCCAACTCTTCCAATTTCTAGGAGTTGGAGTAAAAATATCCCCCTAACTTACTGACGGTTTTTATTTTTAGCGTCAGGCTAAAAACGTCCCCCGGACGTTTTTACTCCTCCATAAAACTATTGAAGACTTCTTCAATCATGTTCCATTCGTCTTCTGAGTCTTCTGGGATTGGTTGCAATTCGCCTTCGGTTCCATCTTCATTTTCGATGAATGAGTAAGCTTGGATTTCAACTTGTCCGTCTTCGTCTTCTTCTGCGTTAACTGGTACTAGAAGAACATAGTTTTTACCAAATTCTTCTTTTCCGTCAATGGTCAAAAGGATTTCAAACAAGGTTTCATTCCCTTGCTCATCTACTAGTGTAATTAATTCACGTTCTTCGTGGTCGTGGTTATGATCGTGTGACATAGCCTCTCCTTTATATTAAAATTTTCTATCTAAATAATTTTGTAAAATCAGCTGAGCTGCTAACTTATCAATGACTTTCTTGCGCTTATTGCGACTGATATCTGCTTGTTCAATCAACATGCGTTCCGCAGCAACTGTTGTCAAGCGTTCATCTTGATAGTCTACTGGTAAACCAAAAAGCTCTTCTAGCTTTGCTCCGTATGCTTGACTAGCTTCCACGCGCGGTCCGCTTGTATTGTTCATATTTTTAGGCAAGCCCACTACAAATCGTTCCACCTTGTAAGTATCAACCAACTCCTTAACGCGGTCAAAACCAAATTGGCCTTGCTCCTCATTGATTTGGATGATTTCAAGCCCTTGAGCTGTAAAACCGAGCGGATCGCTGATGGCCACCCCTACCGTTTTTGAACCGACGTCCAATCCCATAATTCTCATAGGTTATAGATCGACTCCTTGTCCTTTAAGGTAGTAGCGGACCAATTCCTCAACGATTTCATCACGCTCATATTTACGGATTTGATTTCGTGCATTATTATAACGAGGAACGTAGGCAGGGTCTCCACTCAATACGTAACCTACGATTTGGTTAATTGGGTTGTAGCCCTTATCGTTCAACGAAGCATAAACATCAGTCAAAGTTTCGCTAATTTCTTTTTTATTGGAATCGTCCAATTTAAAACGTACTGTTTCTTCAGTAAATCCCATTCTAACACCCTCTTTCCTTAGAATAGTACCATTATAGCATAATTCCTTACGTTCTACAATTCAGGCAGTCTATTTATTTGGATTTTCTACTGTTCTGTCGCACCATTTGCCAATCTGTCTGAAATATATTTGCTTGGTTCATTCTTCAAGAGATTTTCCAAGCCAATATTCTTCAGATATTCCAATTGAGAAGCCTTCTTGACATCCAAAACTTGAAAATCAAAACTAGTCGTTGTTTGAAGTTCTGTTGCACTTAATAGTTTAGTTTCAAGCTTAAATCCTGCCAATTTACGAGCTTCTATGATGGACTCATCCTTCTCCTCCGCCTCAAGAAGAGCTTTTTGGGTTTCTTCCACTCCATGTTGGTCAATATAGGTCTTCAACTCATCAGAGACTGGACGTTTTTGTTGAATGGTTAGGTTCAAAAAAGTCTTGTCTTTATAAGTAATGGTTTGGGTTTGCTGGCTACCATCATCTGATTTTGGCAAAACCAAAGTCTTGGTTACAACTGTATTCTTCTCAGCATTTTCAATAACTGGCAATGCCGACTGAAGCGTATCCTTTTCTGTTTTTGTAGCTGGTCCAGTTTCTTTTTTCTGTCCGCAACCAACCAGGACAAAAAGGAAAGCTAGACTAACAAGAACTATTTTTTTCATTTCTTTCTTCTTTCTTTTTGAAATTAAAATAAGACTGGGAGTTGCTCCCAGCCTTGATGTTTATAGAGCTGCACGCAAACGTGCTTCTGCATTTTCTACATTACGGACAGAGCGTGGTAGGAAGGCACGAATATCGTCTTCCTTGTAGCCAACTTGCAGGCGTTTTTCATCCACAAGAATTGGGCTCTTTAAAATTCTCGGTGTTTCCATAATCAGATTGAGGACTTCGTTGACACTCAAATCTTCAATATCCACTCCAAGGGCTTTGGCATAGCGATTTTTAGACGAAACGATGCTGGCTATTCCGTTATCTGTTTTGGTTAGAATATCCAGTAATTCTTCCCGCGTAATTCCTTCTTTACCAAGATTTTGTTCTTTATAACTTAACTGGTGGGCATTGAGCCAGGTTTTTGCTTTTTTACAGCTAGTACAACTTGAGACTGTATAAATTTTAATCATGTACCTACCCCTTTCGCTACATGTTACTATCAGTTTAGTCTATTATACCATAAAAAACATCCGACTTGCGACCTATTTTTAAATTTTTTTGACTTTTTTCGTCATTTTCGTACTTTTTTCTTGACAAAATGAAATTTACAGCCATTCTTGATATTTCTTGATATAGATTTTTTTCACAATTGTCACGCTAATCATATACAAAATAATGATGAAAAGTAAAAAGATGAAATAAATCGGTTTTAAAGGAGTTAGATGGAGAAAGCTAGCTAGTGGACTGTAAGGAAGGAAGGTCACAAAGGCTGCAGCCAATAAGGTTGTCACAAGGACTAGCCAAGCTGGACGACTTTGTAAAAAGGGAATTTTGGCTGAACGCAGCATATGGATAACCATGGTCTGTGACCACATGGACTCGATAAACCAACCTGTCTGAAACAAGACAATAAATCCTACGGCAGACTCCGCTCCATGAACATAGGCTTGACCTGTCGTCATGGGTACAATGATAAAATAGAGCAAAATAAAGGTCAAAATATCAAAGGCAGAAGATATAGGCCCCATCCAAACCATGAAACGTGTGATGGACTTAGCTTCCCAGGTATGCGGATTTCTCAAAAAATCTTTATCCACCTTGTCAAAAGGCAAGGCAATACAAGACAAATCATAGACTAGATTTAGGATAATCAAATGGACTGGTGCCATTGGTAAAAATGGCAAAAAGATTCCAGAGACCAATAGGGATAAGATATTCCCAAAATTAGAACTCACTGTCATTTTGATATATTTAGTCATATTGGCATAGACCTTACGCCCTTCAACAAGTCCTTTTTCAAGCACCATGAGATCCTTATCAAGTAGGATAACATCAGCTGTTTCTTTGGCAATATCTACTGCTGTATCAACAGAAATCCCCACATCTGCGACTTTCATAGAAGGAGCATCATTGATTCCATCTCCCATATAGCCGACAGCATGACCATTAGCCTTAAATTGCAAAATAATCCTCGCTTTTTGGTCAGGAGAAAGTTTGGCGAAGACGGTTACCTCCTCTACGGCTTGAGCCAATTCTTGATCACTCATCTGATCAATTTCAGATCCCAACAGCATCTGATTAATATCCAAACCAACCTTTTCACAGACTGCTTGGGTAACTTTTTCGTTGTCTCCCGTCAAAATCTTTGTTTGAACCCCATGTTCTAACAAAGCCTTAATTGCTGGTGCAGCAGATGGTTTAGGAGGATCTAGGAAGGCTAAATAACCAGTTAGAATCATATCCCCTTCATCATCAACTGTATAGGCATGACCTTCCCTCAAACCTGACTTATAGGCCACTCCCAAGACACGCAAACCTTGTTGATTTAGTTGTCTGACTTCTGCTAAAATTTCTTCTCTAATAACATCTGTCAAGGGAGTAATCACTCCATGGTATTCCGCATGACTGGAAATCGTCAACATTTCCTCTAGGGCACCCTTGGTTACCAAACTAACCACTTCGTTCTCATCCTTGACGATGACACTCATCCGTCTGCGTTCAAAATCAAAGGGAAGCTCATCTATTTTTTGAAAAGTTTGAGCCAGATTTTGTAAGAGGGTGTGTTCTTTGGCTTCCTTTTCAGTCCGTTTGATGATGGCTCTGTCCATCAAATTTTTCAAGCCCGTTTGAAAATAAGAATTGAGATAAGCTCGTCTCAAGACGGTCAAATCCAAGCGTCCGTGGATGTCCAAGGGATATTCAAGGACAATTTCGTCTTGGGTTAGAGTTCCTGTCTTATCTGTACACAAAATATCAATCGCCCCTAAGTCCTGTATGGCATTGAGTTTCTTGATAACCACTTTTTCCTTGGCCATAATGATGGAGCCCTTTGCTAGACTGGCCGTGATAATCATAGGAAGCATCTCAGGTGTCAATCCAACACCAACACTCAAAGCAAATACGCCAGCTTCCAACCAGTCGCCATCTGTTAAACCATTGGACAAGAAAACGATGGGCACCATGACCAGCATCAAACGAATCAAGAGCCACGAAATACTATTCATCTCCCGCTCAAACGAAGTAGGCTCGTCATAGGTGTTCAAAGTCTGCTCAATGGCCCCCATCATGGTATCATCACCAACTGCTAAAACCACGGCCTTGGCACTACCAGACAAGACATTGGTTCCCATAAAGGCGAGCGCTTCTGCTTCTAGCAGACTATCAAATTGTTGAACTGTTGCCTTGGTCAAGGCCAATTTTTCAACCGATTCACTTTCACCTGTCAAACCCGACTGTTGTACAAAGAAATCGCGCGACTCAAATAAAAGAAGATCTGCTGGAATCATGTCTCCAGCGCTTAATTTAACCACGTCACCCACTACCAAATCATCGATAGGTACTTCTTGGATTTCTCCTTGACGAATGACAGTCGCTGTGTTGACAATCATTTTTGATAAATTGGTCGCAGCCTTATCACTACGGAGTTCTTGAACAAAGCGTATGCCACCAGAAATGAGGACTAGGACAACGATGATAATAGAAGTCGTCGGATCCTCTTGACCTGGTTTTGCCAACCAGACATTGGTCACCAAGGAAATCACGGCGATGACCAGTAAGATGATCGTAAAAGGATTGATAATCGATTCGTAAATCTTTTTGAGGATACTGTCTTCTTGACCCTTTGTGATGGTATTTTCGCCATATAGGTCACGATTTTTCTCCACCTGCTCCTCAGTCAAGCCTGTTAGGCTTGTCTTATAAAAAGATAGAGTTTCGTTTAAAGATGTATGAATAGCTGTTGCTAATCTTTCTTTTGTAGTTTTCATTTGTTTCTCCTATCTGTATGAATGATGTGTTTCATACACAGAGACCAATCACTTTATAAGGGCAGAACGACACAAATCAGCGATTGGCTGTGTATGTGCGGTTCCGGATGATCGTCAATTTGCATCGTTTATCTCCTTTCTTTGATTTAAACAGTAGAAAATCCCACCATAAAATGGCAGGATTAAAAAACTAATTATCTGTTTTTCGTTCAAGCTTTAACTCCATAGGGCAATGTAATGAGCTTAGTCTTGGCCTTCGCGACCAGGACTGTTGACCAACGAGTAGTGTCTCCACTGCTTTGCGGTAGTCATCCGTATCCCTATGGTAGCCTCACCTACCGTTTTCGTCTTTCAGTATAAACCTTTAAAATTTAAAAGTCAATCATTTGAGTTGTTTAACTCTTAAATAACTATCAACTCTTTTGGAGCTAAGGTCAACAATTCACAACCTGTCTCTGTAATCAGGATATCATCCTCGATACGAACGCCATATTTGCCTTCGATATAGATACCTGGCTCATCTGTCAATGCCATACCTGCCTTAATAGTTTCTGTAGAAGTCTGGCTAAAGTATGGTTCCTCATGGATATCCAGTCCAATACCGTGTCCAATACCGTGGGTAAAGTAGTCGCCATAACCTGCCTCGATGATAATATCACGAGGGATTTTGTCAAAGTCACGGAAACCTAATCCTGCCTTAGCCTGATCAATCAAGGCTTGATTGGCTTTCAAAACCGTATTGTAAATTTCTGCCTGCTCATCGCTGACATGCCCCAAGTAGATAGTTCGTGTCATATCGCTGACATAGTGGTCATAGAGGCAGCCGAAATCCATGGTAATAGCTTCTCCCAGCTCCACTGGTTTGTGCATAGGATGGGCATGGGGTTTAGAAGAATTGATACCGCTAGCTAGAATGGTGTCAAAAGACAAGCCAGATGCTCCCAACTCACGCATGCGGAAGTCAAGGAAGTTGGCAATCTCAATCTCAGTCTTTCCTGGCTTAATAAAGTCAAGTGCATCGCGGAAAGCTTGGTCTGAGATAGAACAAGCCTTGCGAATAGCTGCAATCTCCGCTTCATCCTTAATCATACGAAGACCTTCGACAAACTGAGTTTGTGGAAGCAAGTCAATTCCTTCAAAGGCTGCCTGCATACGGTGATAATAAGAGACCGAAATCTCATCCTCAAAACCGATTTGAGACAAGCCCATATCCTTAACAATGCCTGCAATAACAGCTAATTCATCACGATCTGCTACGATTTCAAAACCACTGGTTTCTTGCTTGGCTGCAATGATATAGCGAGAGTCTGTCACCAGGACCTGACGGTCACGGCTGATAAAGACTGTTCCGTTTGAACCCCAAAAACCAGTCAGGTAATAGACGTTTTTAAGGTTATTGATGATGATACCATCTAGTTCTTTTTCTTGCATTTTAGCTAAAAATGCTTGTACGCGTTTATTCATGATGTAATTTTCCTTTCAAATAATGTCCTGTGTAGCTGGCTTCATTGGCCGCTACTTCTTCTGGAGTTCCTGTTGCGATGATGGTTCCACCACCGACACCGCCCTCAGGTCCCAAGTCAATAATATGGTCTGCCGTCTTGATAACATCCAGATTGTGCTCGATAACAAGGACCGTATTGCCATCGTCTACAAAGCGAGCTAAAACCTTGAGCAAGCGAGCGATATCCTCTGTATGGAGTCCTGTCGTCGGCTCATCCAGAATGTAGAAAGATTTTCCTGTCGATCGTTTGTGAAGTTCGCTAGCCAACTTCATACGCTGGGCTTCTCCCCCAGAAAGGGTGGTAGCAGGTTGCCCTAGCGTTACATATCCCAGTCCCACATCCTTGATGGTCTGAAGTTTACGTTGAATCTTTGGAATATGTTGGAAGAATTCCACTGCATCGTTGACGGTCATATCCAAGACCTGCGAGATATTCTTTTCCTTGTAGTGAACTTCTAGGGTTTCACTGTTGTAGCGAGTTCCGTGGCAGACCTCACAAGCCACATAAACATCTGGCAAGAAGTGCATCTCAATCTTGATAATCCCGTCACCTGAGCAGGCTTCACAGCGACCACCCTTGACATTGAAACTGAAACGCCCCTTCTTGTAGCCTCGAATCTTGGCTTCATTTGTCTGAGCAAATAGGTCACGTATATCGTCAAAAACTCCTGTATAGGTAGCAGGGTTGGACCTCGGCGTTCGTCCGATAGGACTCTGGTCAATGTCAATCAAGCGGTCTACATGCTCAATCCCTGTAATAGTCTTAAATTTACCAGGCTTGTCTGAATTACGGTTGAGCTTCTGGGCAATGGCTTTTTTGAGGATGCTGTTGATTAAGGTTGATTTCCCTGAGCCCGACACGCCTGTCACTGCGATAAATTTTCCTAGTGGGAAGCGAGCAGTAACATTTTGCAAATTGTTCTCACGCGCTCCTATCACTTCGATAAAACGACCATTTCCAGTACGGCGCTCTGTTGGCACTGGAATGGCACGTTTGCCTGACAAGTACTGGCCTGTGATAGACTTACTGTTACGAGCTACCTGTTTAGGCGTACCTGCCGCAACAATTTCCCCACCAAAAACACCTGCACCGGGACCAACGTCAATCAGATAATCAGCCTCACGCATGGTATCTTCGTCGTGTTCTACCACGATGAGAGTATTGCCCAAGTCACGCATCTTTTTGAGACTGGCAATCAGACGGTCATTATCCCTCTGGTGGAGCCCAATCGATGGCTCATCTAGGATATAGAGGACACCTGATAGGTTAGAACCAATCTGAGTTGCCAAGCGAATACGCTGACTTTCCCCACCTGAAAGGGTTCCTGCCGAACGTGACAGGGTTAGGTAGTTAAGACCCACGTTCTTAAGGAAGGTCAAACGATCCTTGATTTCCTTGAGAATAGGGCGAGCAATGATGGCTTCATTTTCAGACAAGGTTAACTGGCTCACCAACTCCAAGTGGTCTGCGATAGACAGGTCTGAAATTTCTCCGATATGTGGTCCTTGCTCACCACCCACACGAACAGACAAGGCCTGGTCATTGAGGCGATAACCATTACAAGTTCCGCAGGTCAGCTCATTCATGTAAAGACGCATCTGGGTGCGAGTGTAATCGCTGTTTGTCTCGTGATAGCGACGCTTGATATTATTGACAACTCCCTCAAAAGGAATGTCAATATCACGCACACCGCCAAATTCATTCTCATAGTGGAAATGGAATTCCTTGCCATCTGAGCCGTAGAGAATCAAGTTTTTGTCTTCTTCTGACAAGTCCTCAAAAGGCTTATCCATATCCACTCCAAAAGCTGTCATAGCCTGCTCTAGCATGTTTGGATAGTAGTTGGATGAGATAGGATTCCAAGGAGCCAAGGCTCCCTCACGTAAGGTTTTGCTGGCATCTGGCACTACCAAATCAGTATCCACCTCCAGCTTGATGCCTAAGCCATCACACTCACTACAAGAACCAAAAGGAGCATTGAATGAGAAGAGACGAGGCTCTAACTCTGGAACAGTAAAGCCACAAACTGGACAGGCATAATGCTCAGAGAAGAGCAACTCAGAGTCGTCCATGGTGTCGATAATGACATAGCCTTCTGAGATACGAAGGGCTGCCTCAATGGAATCAAAGAGACGACTACGAATACCCTCCTTGATGACAATACGGTCAACCACGACATCAATATTGTGTTGCCTGCTCTTAGACAACTCTGGCACTTCGGTCACATCATAGACTTCCCCATCCACACGGACACGAACATAACCGTCTTTCTGAATTTTTTCAATAACGCTCTTGTGCTGTCCTTTTTTCTTACGGATAACTGGGGCTAAGATTTGCAGACGTTGGCGTTCTGGCAACTCCAAAACCTTATCAACGATCTGCTCCACAGAAGAAGCCTTGATAGCCCCATGCCCGTTGATACAGTAAGGCGTCCCCACACGCGCGTAGAGGAGACGCAGATAGTCATTGATTTCAGTCGTTGTTCCCACCGTCGAGCGAGGATTTTTACTAGTCGTTTTCTGGTCGATGGAAATAGCTGGGCTGAGACCATCAATGGCATCTACATCAGGCTTCTCCATATTTCCCAAGAATTGACGAGCGTAGGCTGACAAACTCTCCACATAGCGACGTTGTCCCTCCGCATAGAGGGTATCAAAGGCCAGACTGGATTTCCCTGAACCTGACAAACCTGTCACAACAACTAGCTTGTCTCGTGGAATCTCCACATCAATATTTTTTAAATTATGGGCACGCGCCCCATGAATGACAATTTTATCTTGCATTTTTGTTCTTTCTAGTCCATTATTGCTTACCATTATACCAAAAAAAGTGAGATTCTATTACCCAAAAGGCCGATTTTGTAGTATAATAGTACGGTGTGAAAAAATCTGAAAAATGAGAAAGGATAAGGGATATGAAACAAGTTTTTCTCTCTACAACAACTGAATTTAAAGAGATCGATACGCTTGAACCGGGTACTTGGATCAATCTCGTTAATCCAACTCAAAATGAATCACTCGAAATCGCTAACGCCTTCGATATTGATATTGCCGACCTCCGAGCACCGCTCGATGCGGAAGAAATGTCTCGTATTACCATTGAAGATGAGTACACCCTGATTATCGTAGACGTGCCAGTCACAGAAGAAAGAAATAACCGCACCTACTACGTAACCATCCCACTTGGTATTATCATCACCGAGGAAACCATTATCACTACGTGTTTGGAACCATTACCAGTCCTTGATGTCTTTATCAACCGTCGTTTGCGTAATTTCTACACTTTCATGCGTTCGCGTTTTATCTTTCAGATTCTTTATCGCAATGCAGAGCTCTACCTAACAGCCCTTCGTTCGATTGACCGTAAGAGTGAACAAATCGAAAGTCAACTGCATCAATCAACTCGTAATGAAGAATTGATTGAGCTCATGGAATTGGAAAAAACCATCGTCTATTTCAAGGCTTCCCTCAAAACAAATGAGCGTGTGATTAAGAAATTGACCAGCTCAACCAGTAATATCAAGAAATACCTTGAGGACGAAGACCTGCTTGAAGATACCCTGATTGAAACCCAACAGGCCATCGAGATGGCAGACATTTATGGAAACGTCTTGCATTCTATGACAGAGACCTTCGCCTCTATCATTTCTAACAACCAGAACAACATCATGAAAACCTTGGCCCTTGTGACCATCGTCATGTCCATCCCAACCATGGTCTTTTCTGCCTACGGGATGAACTTTAAGGATAATGAAATCCCCCTAAACGGTGAGCCAAATGCCTTCTGGTTAATCGTCTTTATCGCCTTCGCTATGAGTGTCTCGCTCACTCTCTATCTCATCCATAAAAAATGGTTCTAAGAGGAGTTCCTATGTCTCAGATTGATCTACAAAAATTAACTAAGAAAAACCAAGAGTTTGTCCACATCGCTACCCAACAATTCATCAAAGATGGAAAAACAGACGCTGAAATCAAGGCTATTTTTGAGGAAGTTATTCCCCAAATCCTTGAGGAGCAAGCCAAAGGTACGACTGCTCGTTCCCTCTATGGCGCACCGACCCACTGGGCTCATAGCTTCACTGTTAAGGAGCAATATGAAAAAGAGCATCCAAAAGAAAATGATGATCCAAAACTCATGATTATGGACTCAGCCCTTTTCATCACTAGCCTCTTTGCCCTCGTCAGCGCCCTCACAACCTTCTTCTCAGCAGATCAAGCTTTCGGCTATGGATTGATTACCCTCCTCTTAGTTGGACTGGTTGGTGGATTTGCCTTCTACTTGATGTACTACTTTGTTTACCAATATTATGGACCAGATATGGACCGCAGTCAACGTCCGCCTTTCTGGAAATCTGTACTAGTTATCCTAGCTTCTATGTTCCTTTGGTTACTTGTCTTCTTTGCAACAAGCTTCCTACCAGCTAGCCTTAACCCAGTACTTGCTCCATTGCCACTGGCTATTATCGGAGCAGCCCTCCTAGCCCTTCGCTTCTATCTCAAGAAACGCTTGAACATCCGCAGCGCAAGTGCAGGACCAACACGCTATTAAGAAGAATGATAAAAGCAACTGCAGGCGCGGTTGCTTTTTTACTACTTTCTTGATTTAAAAGTATTCTTCTGACATCCCACATAGCTCTATCTAATCTTTTGTGATAAAATAGGCTCAACCTATTTCTAGGAGGATAAAATATGATTTCTACTATTGGTATTGTTAGTTTATCTAGTGGCATTATCGGAGAAGACTTTGTCAAACACGAAGTGGACTTGGGTGTCCAACGTCTCAAGGACTTGGGACTCAATCCTATCTTTTTGCCCCATTCGCAAAAAGGATTAGACTTTATCAAGGATCATCCTGAAGCTCGTGCAGAGGATTTGATTCATGCCTTTTCTGATGATAGCATCGACATAATCCTATGCGCCATCGGTGGAGACGATACCTATCGCTTACTACCTTATCTTTTTGAAAATGACCAACTCCAAAAGGTTATCAAACAAAAAATTTTTCTTGGCTTCTCGGATACAACCATGAACCATCTCATGTTGCATAAACTAGGAATCAAGACTTTTTATGGTCAATCCTTCTTAGCAGACATTTGTGAATTAGAAAAAGAAATGCTAACCTATAGCCTTCACTACTTTAAAGAATTGATTGAGACGGGAAGAATCTCAGAAATCCGCCCTAGTGACGTTTGGTATGATGAAAGGACTGACTTCAGTCCCAAGGCTCTGGGGACACCTCGTGTCAGTCATGCAAATACCGGTTTTGAATTATTGCAAGGAAATGCCCAGTTCGAGGGAAAAATTCTCGGTGGTTGCCTCGAATCCCTCTACGATATCTTTGACAACTCTCGATACGCAGACAGCACGGAGCTCTGCCAAAAATACAAACTTTTCCCTGACTTGTCAGACTGGGAAGGAAAAATCCTCTTGCTAGAAACAAGCGAAGAAAAGCCTGAGCCGGAATACTTCAAAAAGATGTTGCGGACTTTAAAAGACACTGGCATATTCGAGGGCATCAGTGGACTCCTGGTCGGAAAACCTATGGATGAAACTTTCTATGACGACTATAAAGAGGCACTATTGGATATCATTGGCAGCAATATCCCGATTGTCTATAATCTCAATGTCGGCCACGCAACTCCAAGAGCCATTATTCCCTTCGGAGTCCACGCCCACGTAGATGCAAAAGAGCAAGTCATTCGCTTTGACTATAACAAAAAAGTATAGTCAATTATACCGAAATCATTCTATAATCGTTGATACATAAGGGTTTTATGTGTCGCTTTTTTATTTTGTGGACTTTTTTAAGAACTTTTTATTTTTTCGAGGGCAGTTTCAAAGAATGAGACTGCTCTTTTTTGGTTCTCTTTTGATAAATGGCTGTAAGTGTCCATGGTTACAGATATTTTTGCATGGCCAAGTCGTGTCTGTATCTCCTTGTAAGGTAGACCAGCATTAAGCAAGATACTAGCGTGAGTGTGGCGGAAAGCATGAAAGCCTAAGTCAGTACAGTTAGCGTTTTTTAAGTGCTTATGTAGGCGATAATCAACCTTTCGAGTATTGACATAGTTGTCAAAGCTATCAGAGAATACTTTCTCATAGGTTAAGCCAATGTTTCTACCGTTTTCCGCTTGCCTTGCTCGGTAGAGACGAAGCATGAGTACTGTTTTATGATCGATATCTAGAACTCTATAGCTTGATTTTGTCTTAGGACTGTTTACCTGGTTTAAAATGTTGAGTGTTTTGTTAATATCAATCGTTCCGTTCTGCAGGTCAATATCAGACCATTCCAGGGCCAGACATTCACGGATGCGCAGTCCAGTAGCTAGGAGTGTCTTATAAAGCACGGTATCATAAAAATTGATAAAGGTATTTTCTAGGCTATCGAGATAGGAGAGGAAGTTTTTAAGTTCCTGATCTTGAAAGTATTTAATTTCTTGTTTATCTCTGGTTATCTTTCTAGGAATGACAGCATCACGAGCAGGGTTATTGTCTAATGCCTGAATAGAAACCCCATACTGTAGTATACGTTTATTTAAGGCATGAAGATGATTGTATTCTTTATACCCCGTTCCGTCCTGATTGTACTCGTCCGCCCATTTATTTACCTGAGTTTGGATAATGATAGGAGTAAGTTTATCTAGTTTGTAAGTACCAAATGAGGGCAAGAGGTAATTATTTAAGCAACCTTTTATTTTTATCTGCGTATTAGTCTTTATGGTATGCTGATAGGTTTGCCAGAATAAGTCCACAAGTTCGCTATAGGTTGTTATATGTGAGCGTTGTTTCCGTGTAGAGCCGTTTTTCTCAAATTCTACCTTAGCCTGGGTGACCTTGTTTTTGAGTTCTTTCTTTGTTCGTGCTGATATGGTAGTCTTGACCTTCTTACCAGTTACAGAATCAATGCCAAGATAGATACTGGAGCGGTAGACTGCTGATCCGTCTTTTTTCGTGTGTTGTGTAATTTTCATGGTTTTACTCCTTTTTCCATCAGCAGGCAAGCAATTAGAAAAGGTTTTGAGTTTATACCATGCGAGGGGCTACGAGAACCCCCTTATTTTCGATTTTAAGCAGTCAGATGGTAAATTGTACCAGAATAGGAAACAAGGCGGATATAGGGCTGATATGAGGGTTTTAAAAAGCCCATATATTGCAAGTAGTTCTATCTTAATGTGTCAGTGATATTATACCAATTATTCGGAAATCCAAGTGTGTCCAATACAATGCCGGCTTCAATGGAGTGTGCTTTTTTATTTAGAGCTTTGGTTCTTTTAATAATAGTGTTATGTAATTGAGCGTATTGTGTGGAAGCAAGTAGGCATTGCAAGGCAAGAAAAACATAATATACAGATTGTCTTGAAGTATTAGCATTGTTATTGTAATAGTGGAAATAAGCTAGTTGTGGAAGATTCTCACGACATTTATAATTGAAAAGTTTATTATTATGAGCAGTGATATTTCTAATTTCTAGTATATTTTTAATAATACTTTCTAAAGCTTTTCCGCTTAAAAGGTCTTTACTAGGTCTATTTTGGATGTATTCAATATTTTCTTGTAAGAATGGTGATAAATCTCTAGCTATTTGATTTTTTATATCAGTGTTTAGATTTCTATAAAAGTTAAATGCTTGCCCTAATGTAAGTTCATTGATGATAACCCAGAAAGGAACAACGCCATGTTGTTTATAGTGGTGTTTTATAGAATTGTTTTGCTTATCCTTATTATAATCATTGAGTATTCTAGCTAGTATACTGATTAAATTAGTAATTTGTGCGAGCCTTTTTGTATCTTTTTGTGTTTCAAAATTATTAATATCTAGATAAGCGTATGGTGTTGGATATGCTTCTGAAAAACGATATGCCAGTACGGATTTAAAGTGTTTTTCTGCATCTATAATTGCTTTTAAAAAAGCTGATTTAATTTCTTTATCGTAAAAGTGTGTTGCAGCTATTTCTCTAAAGTCTGCACCAGCTATAAATTTATCTTTTGATGTTTGAAAAAACTTACTATATCCGTTGACGACGTTGTAATAGTTGTGGCTCTATAATATTTGTAGTGGGTAAATCCCCTATAGATATTATGGAGCCTATTTTTGTGTAGAAAAAAAGTCCCAT
>NZ_JASOOK010000017.1:0-36635 GCF_030217725.1 Streptococcus sp. UMB1203
TAATTCCACCATAAAAATCCGTTTTAGACTAATTTCCACTTTGGTCAGGCAAGTGGAAGTTACTTTGAGAAGTTACCACATTTGAAAAAGCTAGAAACATTTGCCTAGAGCTATTGACAAAAGTGAAAGAATCAGATAGAATAGTAAAGTATGTTTAGTAACTGATCACTTTATAGCCGGCTAAACGAATACAAAATCTATGAGGAGGTATTCATCGTGAAACGTACTTATCAACCAAGTAAACTTCGTCGTGCGCGCAAACACGGATTCCGTAACCGTATGTCAACTAAAAACGGTCGTCGCGTATTGGCAGCTCGTCGTCGTAAAGGACGCAAAGTTTTGGCTGCATAATCCAAACGAACCATAACAAAAATCAGTAGGAACTCGAGTCTACTGATTTTTATTTTTGTAAAAAAGTTCAAAAAGGCTTTATATTTTTGCTCAAATAGTGTATAATATTTCACATACTGTAAAAAATGGAGAATAATCATGAAGAAATCAAAAGTTATGCTTTTTGGAGCTATGGCTTTGACAGCAGGTCTAGCTCTAGCGGCATGCGGGTCATCTCAATCAAGCAATGCAGACAAGACATACTCTTATATCTTTGTCAGCAACCCTGATACCTTGGATTACATTACCTCTACACGAGACTCTACATCTAGTATCACAACCAACTTGGTTGATGGTTTGTTGGAAAATGACCAGTATGGCAATCTCATCCCCTCTATGGCTGAGTCATGGACCGTGTCAAAAGATGGTTTGACTTACACTTATAAAATCCGTCAGGGAGCTAAATGGTACACTTCTGAAGGAGAAGAGTATGCGGATGTGACGGCTCATGATTTTGTGACTGGTCTCAAGTATGCGGCTGATAAAAAAGCTGAGAACTTGTACTTGGTTCAAGACTCTATCAAGGGACTAGCAGACTATGTTGAAGGGAAATCATCTGATTTTGCAACTGTTGGTGTTAAGGCAGTGGATGATTACACGCTACAATACACTCTCAACCAACCTGAGACTTATTGGAACTCTAAAACAACAGCAAGTATCCTTAGTCCTGTAAATGAAGCCTTCTTGAAGTCTCAGGGAGATGACTTTGGAAGTGTGACACCATCAAGTATCTTGTCAAATGGTCCTTACTTATTTAAATCATTCACATCCAAATCTTTGATTGAACTTGACAAAAACCCTAATTACTGGGATAAGGACAATGTTAAAATCGAGAAAGTGAAACTCTCTTTCTTTGACGGTTCTGACCAAGACAGCATTGCTAGAGGTTTCTTGGATGGTAACTATACAGATGGCCGTATCTTCCCAACAAGTTCAGTCTTTGCTGAACTCAAGAAGGGGAATGAGGACAAGATTACCTACACACCGCAAAACTCAGTTACTTTCTACTATCTTTTCAACGTGAATCGTCAAAGTTACAAGCAGACTATGAAACAGTCTGATAAGGAAAAGACAGATTCACGCGCAGCTATGCAAAATAAAGATTTCCGTCAGGCTATCAATTTTGCCTTTGACCGTCATGCTTATGCAGCGCAGACAAATGGTGAAGATGGAGCAGACCGTATCTTGCGTAACACGGTTACACCAAGTAACTTTGTCCAAGTTGGCGATAAGAACTTCGGTGATATTGTTAATGAGAAAATTGTCAACTACGGTAAAGATTGGGCGAATATCGACCTAAACGATGGTAAGCAAGCCTTCTTGAATCCTGAAAAGGCCAAAGAGAAGTTTGCTAAGGCCAAAGAAAGTCTGCAAGCTCAGGGAGTAACTTTCCCAATTCATTTGGATATGCCAGTTGACCAGACTGCTAAGTTAGATGTGCAACAAGCTGGCTCTTTCAAACAAACAGTGGAAGAAACTCTTGGTAAGGAGAATGTGGTCATCGACGTTATCCAACTTTCTCCAGATGAAAAAGACCAAGCAACCTACTTTGCAGATACAGCAGAACAAAAAGACTACGATATTGACATTTCAGGATGGGGTGGAGACTACTCAGATCCTAAAACTTACCTAGATATCCTTAATCCAGAGACAGGTTCTCAGTTGAAAAACATGGGCTTGTCTGAAGGAAAAGACAAGGAAGTTAAGGACAAGATTGGTCTTGCTGACTACAAGAAACTCTTGGATCAGGCAGACGCAGAAATCACAGATACTCAAGCTCGCTATGAAAAATATGCTGAAGCCCAAGCTTGGTTGACAGATAGCGCCTTGTTCCTACCAGTTCAAAGCGGTGGAGCTAACCCAATCTTCCGTAAGACTGTACCGTTTACAGGACCATTCTCATTCGTTGGTCATAAAGGAAATGCAGATAACTACAAATATGTTGAATTGCAAAAAGAGCCAGTAACTGCTAAACAGTACCAAGAACTCTATGAAAAATGGCTGAAAGAAAAAGCTGAGTCAAATAAAAAAGCTCAGGAAGATTTAGTTAACCACATTCAATAATATTCCTAGTCATTCTTTTCAGTTAATACTCTTCGAAAATCTCTTCAAACCACGTCAGCGTTGCCTTACCGTATATATGTGACTGACTTCGTCAGTCTTATCTACAACCTCAAAACAGTGTTTTGAGCTGACTTCGTCAGTTTCATCTACAACCTCAAAGCAGTGCTTTGAGCAGCCTGCGGCTAGCTTCCTAGTTTGCTCTTTGATTTTCATTGAGTATAAGCATAGTGACTGGATTCAGAAAAAGGCCTTACCAGAGCTTCTTGCTTCTGGTAGGGCCTTTTCTTTATTCTTTTAAGTGATAGGAGTAGCTAGCGACAACGACGTCTTGGTGCCAACGAAGGGCGTATTTGAGTTTGAGACTCATCTGATTGTGCAGGATATTTTGCCAAGGTTTATTGGGTATAAACTGGGGAACGAGGACAGTGACTGTATAGTTCTTTTTCTGGGCATCCTCAGAGATTCGTTTGACATACTTGACAGTAGGCGTGATGATGTCGCGGTAGCTGGTCTTGATGTTCTTCAGAGTAATGGTTGGGAAGTAATCGGCAAATTCTTGGAGAATTTCTTGGTCTTTCTCTGCTGTTTCCTTAGTAGAAATGTGCATGGCTAGGACTTCATCTCCGATACTTTGAGCGTAGTTAATGGCTCCAATGCTGACGCAGGTGACATTTCCTACTAGGACGAGAACTAGATTGCCGTCGTAGGTACGTTTTTCGATGCCTTCATAGAGTCGCAGTTGTTGGGCCACTTTTTGGTAATGACTGTGAATCGCCAAGAAGAGTAGAGTGAGTACGAGAATAATCGGGAAGAAAGGCCAGATATCACTGAGACGGAAAAAGAGCAAGATTAGCACAATCGCGTAGCAAATGATAGCTCCAAGGATATCAGCAAGAGCAGGTTTTAAGAAATTTGCTCCTTTTTCCCTTTTCCAATGGCGAATCATCCCAGTCTGAGATAGGGCGAAGGGAACGAAGACCCCGATAGTATAAAGGGGAATCAAACGTTCGGTATTACCATTAAAAATGAGAAGAAGAATCATAGCCCCAAATGCCAGAGTTAAAATTCCATTAGAGTAGCCTAGGCGGTCTCCTTTTTCCATAAAGAGATGGGGCATGTATTTGTTTTTAGCCATATTGTAAGCCAGCATAGGGAAAGCCGAAAAGCCAGTATTTGCAGCTACGGCCAAAATCAAGGCTGTGGAGAATTGGAAGACATAATACCCAAGGTGGCCTAAGAAGGAAGTGCCAAGGATGCCTTGAGCCATCTGTGAAAGAATAGTTTCTCCGTGTTGAGGCAGAATCCCCATCCAGTAGTTTAGGAAGGTGATACCAGCAAAAAGAAAACCTAAAATTAGTGACATGATGGTCAAGGTTTGAGCGGCATTCTTTTCTTTTGGAGCCTTGAAAAAGGGAACGGCATTTGAAATAGCTTCAACCCCTGTCAGAGAGGCAGATCCGCTGGTAAAAGCTCTTAGAATGAGAACGATAGACAGGCTTGGAACAGCATGCCCAATAGGTGAAGTAGCCTGATAGCTGAGAGAACCTGTCACTAGTTGAAAGATTCCATAGAGCAAGAGAAAGACAGTACTGATGATAAAGAGATAGACAGGAATCATCAGTGAGCTGGCAGATTCTTTTAAGCCCCGTAAGTTCAAGAGCATGAGCAAGCAAACCAGAAAAATGGAGATGTGGAGGTTGTAAGGGTGGAGAACAGGGAGAGCTGCTGTGATAGCGTCAGCTCCAGAAGCAACAGATACCGCTACGGTCAACATATAGTCAACCAGAAGACTGCCTCCAGCTATCAAGCCAAGTTGGGGAGATAGATTTTCTCGAGTAACCATATATGCCCCGCCCCCTTGAGGGTAGGCGTGGATGATTTGACGATAGGAAATGGTCAGGCTAGCTAGGAGCAGGAGGACAAAGAGGCCGATAGGAAGGCTCCACCATATAGCTAAAGGAGAGAGGCTAGCCAAGACGAGGACTACTTGCTCAGGTCCATAGGCGATGGAGGAGAGAGCGTCGCTTGATAACATGGCTAGCGCCTGCATTTTTCCTAGTAGTCCCCCTTCGCCTTCGGTTAAGGACTTAAGAGGACGACCGATAAAGGTCTGTTTTAATTTTGTAAACATGGCATTTTCCTTTTCTGAAAATTTCAATAAGTGCTATTATACTGCTTTGGAAAAATAGCGTCAAGAGACGACGATGGATTTTAGAATATTTTGTACAGATGAGGAGAGAGGTCAGTTTTTTGGTATAATAGAATATAGAAAACGAGGTTAGAAGAGATGATTTTTGATACACATACACACTTGAATGTAGAAGAATTTGCTGGTCGTGAGGCAGAAGAAATTACCTTGGCTGCTGAGATGGGTGTGACACAGATGAATATTGTTGGTTTTGATAAACCGACGATTGAGCGTGCCTTGGAGTTGGTAGATGAGTATGATCAGCTCTATGCGACTATCGGTTGGCATCCGACAGAAGCAGGGACTTACACGGAGGAGATTGAAGTCTACTTGCTTGATAAGCTCAAGCATCCCAAGGTAGTTGCCTTGGGTGAGATTGGTTTGGACTACCATTGGATGACAGCACCGAAAGAGGTGCAGGAGCAGGTTTTTCGCCGTCAGATTCAATTATCTAAGGACTTGGATTTGCCTTTTGTTGTCCATACTCGTGATGCGCTGGAAGATACCTATGAGATTATCAAAAGTGAGGGCGTTGGTCCTCGTGGTGGGATTATGCACTCATTTTCAGGGACGCTTGAGTGGGCAGAGAAGTTTGTCGCGCTTGGCATGACTATTTCCTTCTCAGGAGTGGTGACTTTTAAGAAAGCAACTGACATCCAAGAAGCAGCTAAAGAGTTACCTTTGGACAAGATTTTGGTGGAAACGGATGCTCCCTACTTGGCTCCTGTTCCTAAACGTGGTCGTGAAAATAAAACAGCCTACACTCGCTATGTAGTGGACTTTATCGCCGACTTACGTGGTATGACTACAGAAGAGCTAGCGGCGATAACAACCGCAAATGCAGAACGAATTTTTGGATTGGACAGCAAGTAATGAAAGAAAAAATATCCCAAGTTATCGTGGTAGAAGGCCGCGATGATACGGCCAATCTCAAACGTTACTTCGATGTAGAGACCTATGAAACCCGAGGTTCTGCCATTAATGATCAGGATATAGAGCGGATTCAGCGCTTGCACCAACGTCATGGAGTCATTGTCTTTACAGATCCAGATTTTAATGGGGAGCGGATTCGCCGCATGATTATGACGGCCATTCCAACAGTTCAGCATGCCTTCCTCAAACGAGATGAAGCTGTTCCCAAGTCCAAAACCAAGGGGCGTTCTCTGGGAATTGAACATGCTAGCTATGAAGACCTGAAAACAGCTCTAGCTCAGGTGACAGAACAATTTGAACATGAGAGTCAGTTTGATATCAGTCGTAGCGACTTGATTCGCCTTGGTTTTCTAGCAGGGGCAGATAGCCGTAAACGCAGAGAATATCTGGGAGAGGCTCTCCGAATCGGCTATTCTAACGGCAAGCAACTCCTCAAGCGCTTAGAGTTGTTTGGGATTACCTTGGCAGAAGTGGAAGAAGCTATGAAATCTTATGAGAATAGCTAAGCAGACCCCAAATACAAGGGGAATGTGTTACAATAGAAGTAACAGATAGATAGAAAAGAGAATAGATGAGAATTGCAGATTATAGCGTGACCAAGGCAGTGCTAGAGCGTCACGGTTTTACCTTTAAAAAATCCTTTGGGCAAAATTTCCTGACGGATACTAATATCCTTCAAAAGATCGTGGATACGGCTGAAATTGATGACCAGGTCAATGTTATCGAAATCGGGCCAGGGATTGGTGCCTTGACGGAGTTTTTGGCTGAGCGTGCGGCTCAAGTCATGGCCTTTGAGATTGACCACCGTTTGGTACCGATTTTAGCAGATACCTTGCGTGATTTTGACAATGTGACCGTAGTCAACGAGGATATTCTTAAGGTTGATTTGGCGCAACATATCCAGAATTTCAAAAATCCTGATTTGCCAATTAAGGTAGTGGCTAACTTGCCATACTACATTACGACGCCTATTCTCATGCACTTGATTGAAAGTGGCATTCCTTTTAGTGAGTTTGTGGTCATGATGCAAAAAGAAGTGGCAGACCGCATTTCAGCCCAGCCAAACACCAAGGCCTACGGTAGCTTGTCGATCGCGGTGCAGTATTATATGACAGCCAAGGTTGCCTTTATCGTGCCTCGTACGGTCTTTGTGCCAGCGCCAAATGTGGACTCAGCTATTTTGAAAATGGTGCGCCGTCCAGAACCAGCTGTAGCAGTGGAAGACGAGAACTTCTTCTTTAAGGTTGCCAAGGCAAGTTTCACCCATCGCCGCAAGACCTTGTGGAATAACTTGACAGGTTACTTTGGCAAGACTGAAGAGGTCAAGGACAAGCTGACCAAGGCTTTGGATCAGGCAGGCTTGTCACCAAGTGTGCGTGGGGAAGCTCTCAGCTTGGCAGAATTTGCCAGTCTAGCAGACGCGCTTAAAGGGCAAGGACTCTAAGATGCAGGGACAAATTATTAAAGCCTTGGCAGGCTTCTACTATGTAGAGAGTGATGGCCAGGTCTATCAAACACGCGCGCGTGGAAATTTCCGTAAAAAAGGCCATACTCCTTACGTTGGGGACTGGGTAGATTTCTCTGCCGAGGAAAATTCAGAAGGCTATATTCTCAAGATTCACGAACGGAAAAACAGTCTGGTCCGTCCGCCCATTGTCAATATTGACCAAGCTGTGGTAATTATGTCCGTCAAGGAACCTGATTTTAACAGCAATTTGCTGGATCGTTTCTTGGTTCTCTTGGAACACAAGGGTATCCATCCCATCGTCTATATTTCCAAAATGGATTTGTTGGAAGATAGAGGAGAACTGGATTTTTATGAACAGACTTATGGTGACATCGGCTATGATTTTGTGACCAGTAAAGAGGAACTCCTGCCTTTGTTAACAGGCAAGGTGACAGTCTTTATGGGGCAGACGGGCGTTGGGAAATCAACTCTTCTCAATAAAATCGCACCAGACCTTAATCTTGAAACAGGGGAAATTTCAGACAGTCTGGGTCGTGGGCGCCACACTACTCGAGCAGTTAGTTTTTACAACCTCAATGGGGGTAAAATCGCAGACACACCAGGTTTTTCATCGCTGGATTATGAAGTGTCAACGGCGGAAGACCTCAATCAGACCTTTCCAGAGATTGCTAGTGTTAGCCGAGACTGCAAATTCCGTACCTGTACCCATACCCATGAGCCGTCTTGTGCAGTCAAGCCAGCTGTCGAAGAGGGAGTTGTTGCAACCTTCCGTTTTGACAACTACCTGCAATTCCTTAGCGAAATTGAAAATCGCAGAGAAACCTATCAAAAGGTCAGCAAAAAAATTCCAAAATAAGGAGAAACCTATGTCTCAATACAAGATTGCTCCGTCAATTCTGGCAGCAGATTATGCCAACTTTGAACGTGAAATCAAACGTCTAGAAGCAACTGGGGCAGAGTATGCCCATATCGATATCATGGATGGTCATTTTGTACCGCAAATCAGTTTTGGTGCGGGTGTGGTCGAGAGTCTTCGTCCTCATAGCAAGATGGTCTTTGACTGCCATTTGATGGTCTCCAATCCTGAACATCATCTAGAGGACTTTGCGCGTGCAGGTGCGGATATTATCAGTATCCATGTAGAAGCAACGTCTCATATTCATGGTGCTCTCCAAAAAATTCGTTCACTCGGTGTCAAGCCATCAGTTGTTATCAATCCTGGTACACCAGTTGAAGCGATTAAGCATGTGCTTCATCTAGTTGACCAAGTCCTAGTCATGACAGTTAACCCTGGCTTCGGTGGTCAAGCCTTTCTACCAGAAACCATGGATAAGGTTCGTGAGTTGGTTGCCCTTCGTTATGAAAAAGGTTTGAACTTTGAGATTGAAGTGGATGGTGGGATTGATGACCAAACTATTGCTCAAGCCAAAGAAGCTGGTGCGACTGTTTTTGTAGCAGGTTCCTATGTCTTTAAGGGAGATGTCAATGAGCGAGTACAAACTCTCAGAAAACAACTGGACTAGGGTTGCAGTTTTTGCTGGCGGAGACCGTGGTCACTACCGGACGGACTTTGATTGCTTTGTCGGTGTGGATCGAGGCTCACTCTGGGTCTTGGAAGAAAACCTTCCTCTTACTCTAGCAGTTGGAGATTTTGATTCTGTCAGTGCAGAAGAGCGACAGGTGATTCAAAAACGTGCCCAGTATTTTGTCCAAGCTCAACCAGAAAAAGATGATACCGATTTGGAATTGGCTCTCTTGACCATCTTTGAACAAAATCCTCAGGCTCAGGTCACTATTTTCGGTGCTTTTGGTGGCCGTATTGACCATATGCTGGCCAATGTCTTTTTGCCTAGCAATACCAAGTTGGCTCCCCATATGCGTCAGATAGCGATTGAGGATGGGCAAAACTTGATTGCCTATTGTCCAGAAGGAACCAGTCAGCTAGAACCCCGTTCAGACTACGACTATCTAGCTTTTATGCCAGTTCGGGATAGCCAGCTGACCATTCTTGGTGCCAAGTATGAGTTGACAGAGGAAAATTTTTTCTTTAAAAAAGTGTACGCTTCTAACGAATATATAGATAGGGAAGTGTCGGTGACTTGCCCAGAAGGCTATGTGGTCGTGCTGCATAGCAAGGACAGGAGGTAGGATGGAAAGTTTACTTGTTCTGTTATTGATTGCCAACCTAGCTGGACTCTTTCTGATTTGGCAGAGGCAGGATAAACAGGAAAAACATCTCAGCAAGAGCTTGGAGGATCAGGCAGATCACTTGTCAGACCAGTTGGATTACCGCTTTGAACAAGCCAGACAAGCCAGTCAGTTGGATCAAAAAGACTTGGAAGTGGCTGTCAGCGACCGTTTGCAAGAAGTGCGAATTGAATTGCACCAAGGCTTGACTCAGGTACGTCAAGAAATGACTGAGAATCTCCTCCAAACCAGAGACAAGACCGACCAACGTCTCCAAGCCCTGCAGGAATCAAATGAGCAACGTTTGGAGCAAATGCGCCAGACAGTCGAGGAAAAACTAGAAAAGACCTTGCAGACGCGTTTACAAGCCTCCTTTGAGACAGTTTCCAAACAACTGGAGTCTGTCAATCGTGGCCTTGGAGAAATGCAGACAGTTGCCCGTGATGTTGGAGCTCTTAACAAGGTTCTCTCAGGAACCAAGACGAGAGGGATTCTGGGTGAATTGCAACTGGGGCAAATCATCGAAGACATCATGACACCTGCCCAGTACGAACGAGAATATGCAACGGTTGAAAACTCTAGTGAACGAGTGGAGTATGCCATCAAGTTGCCCGGACAGGGTGACCAGGAATATGTCTACTTACCGATTGACTCCAAGTTTCCACTGGCAGATTATTACCGCTTAGAAGAAGCCTATGAAGCGGGTGACAAGGACGAGATCGAACGCTGTCGTAAGTCGCTCCTAGCCAGCGTCAAACGCTTTGCCAAGGATATCAAGAGCAAGTACATAGCACCGCCTCGGACTACCAATTTTGGAGTTTTGTTTGTTCCGACAGAAGGTCTCTACTCAGAAATCGTCCGCAATCCGGTCTTCTTTGATGACTTGAGACGGGAAGAGCAGATTATTGTCGCAGGTCCAAGTACCCTATCAGCCCTGCTTAACTCTCTATCAGTTGGCTTCAAGACTCTCAATATCCAAAAGAGTGCTGACCATATTAGCAAGACTCTTGCCAGTGTTAAGACCGAGTTTGGCAAGTTTGGTGGCATTCTGGTCAAGGCACAAAAACACCTCCAACATGCCTCTGGCAATATTGATGAATTATTAAACCGTCGTACCACAGCTATCGAGCGGACGCTCCGTCACATTGAGTTGTCAGAAGGTGAGCCTGCGCTTGATCTACTCCATTTCCAAGAAGATGAGGAAGAATATGAAGATTAGTCACATGAAAAAAGATGAGCTATTTGAAGGCTTTTACCTAATCAAGTCAGCTGACCTGAGACAAACTCGCGCTGGGAAAAACTACCTAGCTTTTACCTTCCAAGATGATAGTGGCGAGATTGAAGGGAAGCTCTGGGATGCCCAACCTCATAACGTTGAGGCCTTTACCGCAGGTAAGGTTGTCCACATGAAAGGACGCCGAGAAGTTTATAACAATACCCCTCAAGTCAATCAAATTACCCTCCGCCTGCCTCAGCCTGGTGAACCCAATGATCCAGCTGATTTCAAGGTCAAGTCGCCAGTTGATGTCAAGGAAATCCGTGACTACATGTCGCAAATGATTTTCAAAATTGAAAATCCTGTTTGGCAACGAATTGTCCGAAATCTCTACACCAAGTATGATAAGGAATTTTACTCTTATCCAGCAGCCAAGACCAACCATCATGCCTTTGAAACGGGTTTGGCTTATCATACGGCAACCATGGTGCGTTTGGCAGATGCCATTAGCGAAATCTATCCTCAGCTCAATAAGAGCCTGCTCTATGCAGGGATTATGCTGCATGACTTGGCTAAGGTCATCGAGTTGACGGGACCAGACCAGACCGAGTACACAGTGCGAGGCAATCTTCTTGGGCATATCGCTCTGATTGATAGTGAAATTACCAAGACAGTGATGGAACTCGGTATCGATGATACCAAGGAAGAAGTCGTTCTGCTTCGTCACGTCATCCTTAGTCACCACGGCTTGCTTGAGTATGGAAGTCCAGTCCGTCCACGCATTATGGAAGCAGAGATTATCCATATGATTGATAATCTGGATGCAAGCATGATGATGATGTCAACAGCTCTTGCTTTGGTGGATGAAGGAGAGATGACCAATAAAATCTTCGCTATGGACAATCGTTCATTCTATAAACCAGATTTAGATTAATAATTTAAGAAAAATGAGCATTTTTTAGGATAAGAATGTTCGTTTTTTTATGTGAATATGGTATAATAGATAAAATATCAAAATTAAATGAAGTAGGAAATAGAAATGAAATTAAGAAGAAGTGATCGGATGGTTGTCATTTCCAACTATTTGATTAATAATCCTTATAAACTAACTAGTCTCAATACTTTTGCTGAAAAGTATGAATCTGCTAAATCATCCATCTCAGAGGATATCGTTATTATCAAACGCGCCTTTGAGGAAATTGAAATCGGTCATATCCAGACAGTAACTGGTGCTGGTGGTGGTGTCATTTTCACACCATCAATCTCAAGCCATGATGCCAAGGAAATGGTTGAGGACTTGCGTGCCAAGTTGTCAGAAAGTGACCGTATCTTGCCAGGTGGTTACATCTACCTATCTGATTTACTTAGCACACCAGCCATCTTGAAAAATATTGGCCGCATTATTGCCAAGAGCTTTATGGATCAAAAAATTGATGCGGTTATGACCGTAGCGACTAAGGGTGTTCCACTTGCAAATGCAGTTGCCAATGTCCTCAATGTTCCTTTTGTTATTGTGCGCCGTGACCTGAAAATTACCGAAGGTTCAACTGTCAGCGTCAACTATGTATCCGGTTCAAGTGGTGACCGTATCGAGAAAATGTTCCTTTCAAAACGTAGTCTCAAGGCAGGCAGCCGTGTCTTGATTGTGGATGACTTCTTGAAAGGCGGTGGAACTGTCAACGGGATGATCAGTCTCTTGCGTGAATTCGACTCAGAATTGGCAGGTGTAGCGGTCTTTGCGGACAATGCCCAAGAAGAACGTGAAAAGCAGTTTGACTACAAGTCACTCTTGAAGGTAACCAATATTGATGTCAAGAACCAAGCCATCGATGTTGAGGTTGGCAATATCTTTGACGAAGATAAATAAGAGATAGAACTAAAGGTTGGAACGATTGTCCCAGCCTTTCTTTGCAAATAGAATAGAAGGAAACTTATGAAAACACCATTTATCAATAAAGAAGACTTAGAAAAGATTGTTGCCGAGTTCCCGACTCCCTTTCACTTGTATGATGAGAAGGGAATTCGTGAGAAGGCAAGAGCCGTCAACCAAGCCTTTTCGTGGAACAAAGGCTTTAAGGAATATTTTGCAGTTAAGGCTACTCCAACACCAGCTATTTTGAAAATTCTCCAAGAGGAAGGCTGTGGTGTGGACTGCTCTAGTTATGTGGAGCTTTTGATGAGCCATAAACTGGATTTCCCTGGTTCTGAGATTATGTTCTCTTCAAACAACACGCCAGACAAGGAATACGCCTATGCGCGTGAATTGGGTGCGACCATTAACTTGGATGCATTTGAAGATATTGAACATCTAGAGCGAGCAGCAGGCATTCCAGAAATTATCTCTTGTCGTTACAATCCTGGAGGCGTTTTTGAGCTAGGAACAGATATTATGGATAATCCTGGAGAAGCCAAGTTTGGCATGACCAAGGACCAGCTCTTTGAAGCTTTTGCCATCTTGAAGGAAAAAGGAGCCAAGACTTTTGGGATTCACTCCTTCCTAGCGTCCAATACCGTGACCCATCTCTATTATCCAGAGTTGGCGCGTCAGCTTTTTGAATTGGCTGTTGAAATCAAGGAAAAGTTGGGTATTTCGCTAGACTTTATCAATCTTTCTGGCGGTATTGGTGTTAACTATCGTCCAGACCAGGAGCCGAACGATATCGCCTTGATTGGTGAGGGAGTTCGTAAGGTGTATGAAGAGGTCCTTACGCCAGCAGGTCTTGGTCAGGTCAAGATTTTCACTGAATTGGGTCGTTTTATGTTGGCACCTCATGGGGCTCTAGTCACAAGAGTCACTCATAAGAAGGAAACCTACCGTACCTATCTAGGTGTGGATGCATCAGCAGTCAACCTCATGCGTCCAGCCATGTACGGCGCCTACCACCATATTACCAATATGACTCATCCAGAAGGACCAGCTGAAGTAGTAGATGTGGTTGGTTCACTCTGTGAAAACAATGATAAATTTGCAGTGAATCGCGAACTGCCTCATACAGAAATCGGTGATTTGCTGGTAATTCATGATACAGGTGCCCACGGATTTTCAATGGGATACCAGTACAACGCCAAACTTCGTTCTGCGGAAATCCTCTATACCGAAGAAGGTAAAGCCCGTCAAATCCGCCGTGCGGAGCGCCCTGAGGACTATTTTGCAACCTTATATGGCTTTGATTTTGAAGAATAAAATGATAAGTAATTGAAAATGAAATTGAAAAACAGATTGCTTTCTAAAAAATAGGCAAAAATCTTGTTTTTCCTTCAAGTCGTGATATAATAAAACTATAAAACGTTTTCAAGGAAGGTAACGATATGTCTGAAGAAACAATTGATTATGGACAAGTGACAGGAATGGTGCATTCGACAGAAAGTTTTGGGGCGGTAGATGGCCCTGGTATTCGCTTTATTGTCTTTTTGCAGGGCTGTCACATGCGTTGCCAGTATTGCCACAACCCAGACACTTGGGCTATGGAGTCCAATAAATCACGTGAACGGACGGTAGATGATGTTTTGACAGAGGCCTTGCGCTACCGCGGTTTCTGGGGGAATAAGGGTGGGATTACAGTCAGTGGAGGGGAAGCCCTCTTGCAGATTGATTTCTTGATTGCCCTCTTTACCAAGGCTAAGGAACAAGGAATCCACTGTACCTTGGATACCTGTGCCCTTCCTTTCCGTAATAAACCACGTTACCTTGAGAAGTTTGACAAACTCATGGCTGTTACTGACTTGGTTCTCTTGGATATCAAGGAAATCAACGAAGAACAGCACAAAATTGTCACTAGCCAAACCAATAAAAATATCTTGGCCTGTGCCCAGTATCTATCAGATATCGGGAAACCTGTCTGGATTCGCCACGTGCTAGTTCCAGGTTTGACAGACAGAGATGATGACTTGATTGAACTTGGTAAGTTCGTCAAGACTCTCAAAAATGTGGATAAGTTTGAAATTCTACCATATCATACCATGGGTGAGTTCAAATGGCGTGAATTGGGAATTCCTTATTCGCTCGAAGGGGTTAAACCACCAACAGCAGACCGCGTCAAGAACGCTAAAAAACTCATGGATACCGAAAGTTACCAAGACTATATGAAACGTGTACATGGATAAAAAAGAAGCCTGATGGAAACATCGGGCTTTTAAATTTACACAAATATAGATAATTAAATGAAACAAAATTTTATACTCTTCGAAAATCTCTTCAAACCACGTCAGCGTCGCTTTGTCGTATATATGTGACTGACTTCGTCAGTCTTATCTACAACCTCAAAACCGTGTTTTGAGCAGCCTGCGGCTAGCTTCCTAGTTTGCTCTTTGATTTTCATTGAGTATTAAATCTTTTTTACTCTCTAAATTCTGAAAAAAATCCGAAAATGAGTGTATAAGATATAGTTACTTTTAGAAATATTAAATAGAATAGGAGAACATCTATGGAACAAAGTATTACCATTAAAAATTTATGTAAGTCGTATGGCCAAACTCAAATTTTAAAAGATATTTCTTTTGAAGCAAAAGCAGGTAAAGTGACTGCTTTCCTGGGTCCAAATGGAGCTGGTAAAAGTTCAACCTTACGTATTTTATTAGGATTAGACAAAGCAACATCTGGTCTTACCAAAATTGGAGATCAAACTTATAAGGAATTAAAATTTCCTCTAAAAACTGTAGGAGCTTCATTTGACAGTGTAGGTGCTCCTGATGATCGGACTGTTTATCAACATTTGAAAATTGTTGCTGCTAGTAATGGGATATCCAGTCAGCGAATTGAGCAAGTCTTGGATATGGTGGATATTAGTCATAAGAAAAAATCTAAAATTGGAAAATTATCATTAGGAGAAGGACAACGCTTGGGGATTGCAACAGCTCTATTAGGAAATCCTCAGTACCTGATATTGGATGAACCGACTAATGGGTTAGATCCAAGAGGAATTCGGTGGTTTAGAGAGTTTATAAAAAAACAAGCTCAAGAAGGAAAAACAGTCTTGCTATCATCTCATATATTATCGGAAGTGGAAGCAGTAACAGATGATGTGGTCATCATAAATAAAGGCAAAGTTCTTATAAAAGGGACTTTACAAGAAGTGATGAAAAATCTTTCTTCACTAGAGGAAGTCTTCTTTAGTTTAACAGAGGGAGGAAAGTGACATGGCACTTATTTACTCTCTTCATTCTGAAATATTGAAATTGCTTTATAGGAGAGCTACTCATGTTGTACTATTCTTGATACTGGTATTTCAAACGTTTTTAGCAAATATTGGTGCTTCTCAAATTGTTTCAGTTGGTATCCATGCTACACCAGAGACAAATCCAGAATTAGCAGAAGCTATACCTCCTATTGAATTTTTAGGTTTTGATGTCACTTTATTTGGTGTTTTTATTATGATTATCCTAGGCTCAATTTACGGAGCCGAGGAGTATAAATGCTCTGCTATTCGTACAAGTCTCCTCTCTATTACAAATCGAAGTACTTTCCTAGTTTCAAAAACATTAGTTTGGCTTGTATTTTCTTTTTTCATTTCCTTTCTATCAATATTCCTTACGATTAACATGACACATTATGTTTTAGGACAAGATGGCTTATTGCTTTTTTCACTAAATGGAACAGTTTGGTTCTATATATTTTTAGCCAGTATAGCTTGGACTTTGTTGGGACTTCTAGCCTATATTATGGCTTTGACATTTAAAACAGCCATTGTTCCTCTATTATTTTTGCTTCCTCAAGTCTACAATTTAGGAACATTCTTAGCAAACTATATATCGGTTGCAAAATTTCTTCCAGTTGCATTGGGGCAAGGATTGATTGCTACATCTCCTCAAATTTTAGAATATAATAGTTTACAAAATATTTTACTTTTACTTTGTTGGAACTTCTCATTCTTGGCTTTAGCAATCTACCGCTTACTTAAGTCAGATATTGGAGGAGGTGAATAAGTTGAAAGAGCAACTTAAAAGTGAGTATCTCAAGTTTATTATGAATCCGTGGCACTGGTTGATTATAGGTGCTCTATTACTGTGTGTTCCAGCGTTAGTTATTTTTTTAAATAATAAGCCAGACCAGTTGACCCTACAGTTTGTTTTGGAACAGCTACTGCAAAGTCTCTATTTAGGACAGGCGGGTTTCATTAGTCTAGCTGTTCTATTTATAGGTCAAGAATTTACAGGTTCTAGCCTTCGTACCAGTTTTCTTACATGTCCAAATCGTTTGATATTTATAATCTGTAAACTAGCTATTGTATTATGTATGGAAATTGTATTATTGGTTGCTGTAATATCATTATGCATACTAATCGCGCAAGGATACTACAATATCAATCTTTTGAGTAATATTAAACATGTTCTAACAATTCTATTTCCAGCTTGTATTTCTATTCTAACCTTCTCTCTTTTAAGTGGTATTTTTGTATTTATTTCCCAGTCTTTTATCTTAATTTTGGGAATAAGTTTATCCCTTTTATTGGGGTTGGGACAAATGTTATTACAATTCAGTTCTTTTTTTAGAAATTTACCATTACTGGCTAGTATGAATTGTTTTTATACCTATCCATTGTCTCTTTATTATCCAGTGTGGCAAGGCTTAGGGATACAAATAGTTTGGTTATTAATTGTTTTTCTATTTGCTACATTGATACTTATAGGAAAAAATGTACGCTAAAGACAGGGGATATCCTGTCTTTTTCTCAGTTAGTGCTATAATATATTCAGGAGGGTGAGTTATGGCTTATAAAATTTTGGTTGTAGATGATGATCTTGCTATTCTTCGCCTAATAAAAAAAGTACTAGAATATGAAAAATATGAAGTAGTCATACGAAATAAGATAGAAGAGATTGATCTTTGTGATTTTACAGGCTTTGACTTGATTCTATTAGATATTATGATGCCTGTTAGTGGTTTAGAAATCTGTCAGATGATTCGCGAGCAGATAACTGTTCCTATCTGTTTTATAACTGCCAAGGATATGGATGAAGACTTAGTAGCTGGAATCAATGCAGGTGCTGATGATTATATTATGAAGCCCTTTAGTATGCAAGAACTTTTAGCACGTGTTAAAATGCACTTGCGTCGTGAAGAACGGACTAAAGGAAATGTTCATCAAATAAAGATTGGGAAGCTTATACTATATACGGATAGTAAGGAACTATTTGTAAACGATGATAAGATTGCCTTGACAAGGAGGGAATTTGATATAGTGAATCTTTTAGCAAGCACCCCAAGTAGAATATACTCTATAGAGGAAATTTATAATTATCTATATCCACAAAGTTCCGAAGCTCTTTTACGTTCGGTTTCAGAGTATATTTATCAAATTCGTCAAAAGCTGAAACCTTATCAATTAAATCCAATTAAAACCTTGTATGGTGGAGGATATCAATGGGTAGAATCAAAAGTTTTAGACAATTAATTCGAGAAACCTGTTGGAGAATTATTTGGCAGTTTAGTCTTGGCTTACTAATGGCCTATCTTATTCCCTTAGCTTCAGTATCTATACAAATAAATGAAGATGGGAAACCTTTAAACAATAGTGGTGTTCTATCAATCTTTTTTAATGTGTCATCATGGATATACATTTGTGTTTTATTGATTATTCTAATAAGTTATCACATTGGAAAATTGTTGAAAAAACTGAGTTATGAAATGACTTTGATTTATGAAAATAGTATGTGGTTGGAGAAGGAATGTACAGAAAGTTTAACGGTTAAAGAATTTCGCGAGACAGGAAATCGGATTGTTGTGATGCAAGATAGAATTCGACAATTAATAGTTGATGAGAAACAGCAGAAAGAAGATTTGATGTTTCAGGTTTCAGCAGCTTCTCATGATTTAAAGACACCCTTAACCATTATTAGGGGAAATGTGGAATTTTTGCAGGCGATAACTGAAAACGACCAATCTCAAGAATGCTTAGCAGATATAGAAAGAGCTAGTCAACAGTTACTAGATTATTTCAATCAATTGATTCACTATTCTAAAACCTATTATGATGATGAGACAGGTTGGACGGAGTATTCCTCTTCAGATTTTATCAATGAATTAGAGAAAGAAGTCTCTTTTTTGATAAAAAATCAGATGAAGTTTTCTTTTGAACAAAATGTGAAAGGAACTGAAAACTATTATATAAATCCATCTCTTCTGATTCGTGCCATACAAAATATTTTAACAAATGCTTTGGAATACGCCGATAAACAGAATCCTAAAATTAAAATTAGAGTAGAGCAAGAGGGGAAGGAATTGAAAATAGGCATATGGAATAATGGCTCGGAATTTCCAGATGAAGTTTTAAATAATTTTGGAAAGCTCTTTTATCGTATGGATAAAGCTAGATCGGTTAAAGAGCAACATTATGGTATTGGACTTAGTTTTGTATGTAGAGTTGCAAAACTACACAAAGGCCGAGTTGAGCTTAGAAATAGAGACGCGGGAGCAGAAGTTTTAATAACTGTGAATTGTATTAAATCATAGTGATTTACTTGTTAATTTATGATTGAATAGTTTTTTATATGTGAGCTTTTAAACTATTTAACGTTTTCGATTAGTATAAGATGTAACGGTAGATAATAAAAACGAATGATGATATCTAGTTGATGAAAACTATTTATCATTCATTCGTTTTTTTAATTATTGGATAATTTACGTAGCCTTATCTCGAACGTTGTTTTCCAGCGTTGCGATTTTTATGTTTTTTCTTGCTTGTGATAGCAGTTGGTTGTCCAGGGGTAACGTCTTTTCGTCCACTTGGTGTAGAGAAAGTACTTGCTTTTGGTGGGTTCTTTGCCAGTTCTTCACGGACTTTTTTGCGAAGTTTTGGACGAACGATATAGTTGACGATAAACTGTTGGAGAATCATCATGAAACCACCGACAACCCAGTAAAGTGTGACACTGGCTGGTGAAATGAGGGAGAAGACAACAATCGTGATTGGGCTCACGTAAGCCATTTTCTTGATTTGTTCTCTTTGCGTTTCGTCTTCTACTCCGTGAAGTGAAAGGAGCGATTGAAGATAGTAAAGGACACCTGCGCAGGCAACCAAAATCATACTTGGAGAACCTAGAGGAATGCCTAGGTAGCTTGCTTGAGCAACCCCTTCAGTATGTTGGGCAGCAAAGTAGATAGCTGAGAAGAAAGGCATTTGAAGGAGGATAGGGAAACATCCTACACCACCAAACATGCTGATGCCGTGTTCTTTTTGAGCGGCAAAGAGAGCTTGTTGGGCTTCGAGTTTTTCTTCTTGAGTAGTCGCTTCCTTGAGACGTGTTTGGTGTGGCTCAAGGACGTGCTTGAGGGCGTTCATCTTTTCAGAGTGAAGCGTTGCCTTCCATGATTGGTAGATACCAAGTGGCAAGATAATCAAGCGCACGATAATGGTTACGATGATGATAGCGACACCAAAGCCTAGACCTTGATCAGTAGCGAAGTACTTGATAGCTTCAGCCATAGGCGCTCCGATAGTATTCCAAATAAATCCTATTGGCTTTCCTGTGGCTTTATCGACTCTAACACAGCCAGTCAAGACTAGCAACATAGCCACTCCCATAGCTGAGAGTGCAAAACGTTTAATAGATTTCACTGTTTTTATTCCTTCTTTAAAAATTATACCTTTCTATTCTACTGTTTTTTTACAAAATATACAATAGTTCTAGAGACCTAATTTGCGATTTTAAAGTCAGGGTAAGGAGGAAAGTTACTTAGTTTGACATCTAAGTAGCTGACTTTTGAAAAAGGTGTGGGTCCTTTTCGGATTTCTTGGATAAATTTTGCCATGATAGTAGATGAGTCTGCTTGGGCTAAAATTTCCACTGTGCCGTCGTCATTATTCCAGACTCGACCTGTGATGCCACCAATTTCAAGTGCCAAGCTGTAAACACCCCAACGAAAGCCGACTCCCTGCACCCTACCTTGGGCGATCATTCTAACCTTTTGCATACCAAACCCCTTTGATTGTGTTATAATGTTTCTATGACTATTATAACCTCAAAAGCCAATTCAGTGGTAAAAAATGCCAAGAAATTGCATCAAAAAAAATATCGAAAGTCTGCCTATTTGATTGAAGGTTGGCACTTATTCGAAGAAGCTGTTCAAGCTGGAGTGACGATTGAGAAGATCTTTGCTCTGGAAAGTTACCGAAATCAGTTAGCTGCTTTTCCTCAAACAGTCTGGGTTTCAGAGGAGATTTTGCGGGATTTGGCAGATACGCAAACACCTCAAGGCATTGTCGCAGTTATTCAAAAAGAAGAAGTGGGACCGCCTGATTTTAGTCAGGGTAAGTTTCTATTTTTAGAAGATGTCCAAGATCCTGGTAATGTAGGTACCATGATTCGGACTGCGGACGCGGCAGGTTTGACAGGGGTCATTGTTTCAGACAAGTCAGCGGATATTTACAGTCTCAAGACTCTGCGTTCCATGCAAGGAAGCCATTTTCATTTGCCCATCTATCGTATGCCTGTTGCTACCTTTATAGAAGAGGCAAAGAAGAGCAATTTGCCCATTCTGGCAACGACCTTATCGAGAGATTCCAAGGATTATCGTGAGCTTTCTCCCCTAGAAAATTTTGCTTTAGTCATGGGAAATGAAGGGCAAGGGATTAGTCCTATCATGGCTGAAAGTGCCAATCAGCTGGTTCATATTGGTATGAAAGGTAGGGCGGAGAGTCTCAATGTGGCAGTTGCCGCAGGCATTTTGATGTTTTATTTCAGCTAATTTAAAAAAACTTTGTTATAATCAAGATATAGTTATAGAAAAAGGAGAATCAGAATGAATCAAACAATTATTCAAGAACGTTCAGGTCTCAATCAATTTTACGCTAAGGTTTATGCCTTTGTAGGGATTGGAATTGGACTATCAGCTCTGGTGTCAGCTTTGATGTTGACAGTCTTTCAGGCTCAATTGACTTACTTTTTAATGCATGGCCGTCTCTGGTTGATGGTTGCAACTTTTGCAGAACTTGCTCTGGTATTTGTTGCAAGTAGCATGGCTGCAAAAAATAGCCCAGCAGCTCTGCCAGTATTTCTAGTATACTCCCTACTGAATGGCTTCACCCTTAGCTTTGTCGTAGCCTTCTATACACCGGGAACAGTTTTGTCAGCCTTTGTATCCAGCGCTCTTCTCTTCTTTGTCATGGCGGCAATCGGGATTTTCACCAAGAAGGATTTGAGTGGAATGGGACGAGCTTTGATGGCGGCGCTTGTTGGTCTCATCATTGCCATGGTTGTGAATCTATTTTTAGCCAATAGCTTCTTTGACTACATGATTAGTATTGCCATGGTCTTGGTTTTCTCTGGTTTGATTGCTTGGGATAATCAAAAGATTCGCTATGTTTATGAGCAGTCACGAGGACAAGTAGCGACAGGTTGGATCATCTCAATGGCACTCAGTATCTATCTTGATTTTATCAATCTTTTCCTCAGTATTCTACGTATCTTTGGTCGCAATGACTAAAGGTCCATGAAATCAGTGTTCGAAGGAGCACTGATTTTTTTAAATTTTCTCTTTTCTTTTCTTGGAAATAGGTGTATAATGCTTTTAATTAATTTTTGAGGAGTAGCCTATGAAGAAAAGTTTTATCCATCAACAAGAAGAAATTTCCTTTGTCAAAAACACTTTTACCCAGTATTTGAAAGATAAGCTAGAAGTTGTCGAAGTTCAAGGTCCTATCTTGAGCAAGGTCGGTGACGGGATGCAGGATAACCTGTCTGGTGTGGAAAATCCAGTATCTGTCAAGGTTTTGCAGATTCCTGATGAAACCTATGAAGTGGTGCATTCACTTGCCAAATGGAAACGCCATACTTTGGCTCGTTTTGGTTTCGGTGAGGGTGAAGGTCTCTTCGTCCACATGAAGGCCCTTCGTCCAGACGAAGATTCGTTGGATGCGACCCACTCTGTTTATGTTGACCAGTGGGACTGGGAAAAAGTCATTCCAAATGGTAAACGTAACATCGCTTATCTAAAAGAAACAGTTGAAAAGATTTACAAGGCTATTCGATTGACTGAGCTAGCAGTAGAAGCTCGCTATGACATCGAGTCTGTCTTGCCAAAACAAATCACTTTCATCCATACAGAAGAGTTGGTAGAACGCTACCCAGACTTGACACCGAAAGAACGTGAAAATGCTATCTGTAAAGAATTTGGTGCTGTCTTCTTGATTGGTATCGGTGGTGAATTACCAGACGGTAAACCGCACGATGGACGTGCACCAGACTATGATGACTGGACAAGCGAATCTGAAAATGGCTACAAGGGTCTAAATGGTGATATTCTTGTCTGGAATGAATCTCTAGGTGGAGCCTTTGAGTTGTCTTCTATGGGAATCCGTGTAGATGAAGAAACGCTTCGCCGTCAGGTTGCCATCACAGGTGATGAAGACCGCTTGGAATTGGAATGGCACAAGGCTTTGTTGAATGGCCTATTCCCATTGACAATCGGTGGAGGAATTGGACAATCTCGGATGGCCATGTTCCTACTTCGCAAGAAACATATTGGGGAAGTGCAAACAAGTGTTTGGCCTCAAGAAGTCCGCGATACTTACGAAAATATTTTGTAGAGAATCGAACCGCAAGGTTCGGTTTTCTTTCTCTTTTTGCCCATAATTTGGTATAATAAACGGTATGAAAATCGTATCAGGAATCTATGGGGGACGTCCCCTCAAGACACTAGAAGGCAAGACGACAAGACCTACTTCGGATAAGGTTAGGGGCGCCATTTTTAACATGATTGGTCCCTACTTTGAAGGGGGACGAGTCTTGGACCTTTATGCAGGTAGTGGTGGTTTATCTATCGAGGCAGTCTCACGTGGCATGTCCAGTGCTGTTTTGGTGGAGCGAGACCGTAAGGCTCAGGCTATCGTGGCTGAAAATATTCAGATGACCAAGGAAGTTGGAAAATTTCAACTACTCAAGATGGATGCAGAAAGGGCATTGGAACAGGTATCTGGGAAATTTAATCTCATTTTCTTAGACCCTCCTTATGCCAAGGAACAAATCGTAGCAGATATTGAAAAAATGGCTGAGAGAGACCTTTTTTCTGAAGATGTCATGGTCGTGTGTGAGACGGATAAGGCCGTTGAACTTCCAGAAGAAATTGCCTGCCTGGGTATCTGGAAGGAAAAGATTTATGGAATTAGTAAGGTAACAGTTTATGTCAGATAAGATTGGCTTATTCACAGGCTCGTTTGATCCGATGACAAATGGGCATCTGGATATCATTGAACGGACGAGCAGACTTTTTGATAAGCTCTATGTCGGAATTTTTTTCAATCCCCACAAACAGGGATTTCTCCCTCTTGAAAATCGTAAACGGGGGTTAGAAAAGGCTGTGAAACATTTGGAAAATGTTGAAGTTGTGTCTTCTCATGATGAATTGGTGGTTGATGTTGCAAAAAGACTGGGGGCTACTTGTCTAGTGCGAGGCTTGAGAAATGCGTCGGATTTGCAATATGAAGCCAGTTTTGATTACTACAACCATCAACTGTCTCCTGATATAGAGACCATTTATTTACATAGTCGACCTGAACATCTCTATCTCAGTTCATCAGGTGTTAGAGAACTTTTGAAGTTTGGTCAGGATATTGCCGGCTATGTTCCTGATAGTATTTTGGAGGAAATAAGAAATGAAAAAAAAGATTAGATGGCCCTTATACGTCATTGCGGCCTTGATTGTGACTTTCTTGGCGTTTGTAGTGCCCTTGCCCTATTATATAGAGGTTCCAGGCGGTTCAGAAGATATTCGCCAAGTCCTTAAAGTAAATGACACAGAAGATAAGGAAGCTGGTGCCTATCAATTCGTTACGGTTGGTGTCCAGCATGCCACTTTAGCTCATATGATTTATGCATGGTTGACGCCTTTTACAGATATTCGTAGTGCTCAGGAGACTACAGGTGGTTCTTCCGATGTTGAATTTATGCGGATCAATCAATTCTACATGCAAACATCGCAAAATATGGCCAAGTATCAAGGGTTAAAAACAGCTGGTAAGGATATTGAACTCAAATATCTTGGGGTTTATGTCTTGACTGTGACGGATAATTCGACCTTTAAAGGGATTCTCAACATTTCTGATACGGTCACAGCAGTCAATGATCAGACCTTTGATAGTTCCAAAGACTTGATTGATTACGTCAATTCTCAAAAATTAGGGGATTCTGTCAAGGTCACCTATGAAGAAGATGGGCAAACCAAGTCTGCAGAAGGAAAAATCATTACGCTAGAAAATGGCAAAAATGGAATTGGAATCGGCTTGATTGACCGTACAGAAGTAACCAGTGATGTCCCAATTCGCTTTTCTACAGCTGGTATTGGCGGTCCAAGTGCAGGCCTTATGTTTAGTCTAGCTATCTATACCCAAATAGCTGACCCAGGTCTTCGTAATGGCCGTATTGTTGCCGGTACAGGTACCATTGACCGCGATGGCAATGTGGGGGACATTGGAGGTATTGATAAGAAAGTTGTAGCTTCTGCTAGAGAAGGTGCTGCTATTTTCTTTGCTCCTGATAACCCTGTTAGCGAAGAAGAACAAAAGGCACATCCTGATGTTAAAAACAACTACCAAACAGCCCTAGAAGCTGCTAAAACAATCAAGACAGATATGAAAATCGTGCCAGTTAAAACCCTACAAGATGCAATTGATTACTTGAAAAACAATCCTTAGATTTTAAGTGAAGTTTCCAAACTAGCGCACAAACAGAGAAGATGGTATAATAGTCAAATGGTTCAATTATTATTCACTCTAAGCAGTCACATGCTCTTTATTTATGTGAGTTTTTACCTTTTAAAGAATCTTGTTAGATGGGAAAAAGTCTTAAAAGTAACAGCTGAGAACACAGGAAAAGTTCGTTTACTAGTAGCCTTTTTCAGCATTGTAATGGGCTACATCATGAGTTCTTTCTTCATCAGCCTATATCAGTTGTGGCAAGAAGTGCTTAGAGGATTATTATAAAATCAAGAGTAAAGGAAATAAGTATGGAAAAAATTGTGGTTCAAGGTGGCGATAATCGTCTGGTAGGAAGTGTTACGATCGAAGGAGCAAAGAATGCAGTCTTGCCCTTGTTGGCAGCGACTATTCTAGCAAGTGAAGGAAAGACCGTCTTGCAGAACGTTCCTATCTTGTCAGATGTTTTCACCATGAATCAGGTGGTTCGTGGTTTAAATGCCAAAGTCAATTTTGATGAGGAAGCTCACCTTGTCGAGGTGGATGCGACTGGCGATATCACTGAGGAAGCTCCTTACAAGTATGTCAGCAAGATGCGCGCATCTATTGTTGTCTTGGGACCGATTCTTGCTCGTGTAGGTCATGCCAAGGTATCCATGCCAGGCGGTTGTACAATTGGTAGCCGTCCTATTGACCTTCATTTGAAAGGCCTGGAAGCTATGGGGGCTAAGATTAGTCAGACTGCTGGTTATATCGAAGCCAAGGCTGACCGCTTGCAGGGTGCTCATATCTACATGGACTTCCCGAGTGTTGGCGCTACGCAGAACTTGATGATGGCAGCAACTCTAGCTGATGGGGTGACAGTGATTGAAAATGCTGCGCGTGAGCCTGAGATTGTTGACCTCGCCATTCTCCTCAATGAAATGGGAGCCAAGGTCAAAGGTGCTGGTACAGAGACTATTACCATTACGGGTGTTGAGAAACTTCATGGTACAACTCACAATGTAGTCCAAGACCGTATCGAAGCAGGAACCTTTATGGTAGCTGCTGCCATGACTGGTGGTGATGTCTTGATTAAAGACGCTGTCTGGGAGCACAATCGTCCCTTGATTGCCAAATTACTTGAAATGGGAGTGGAAGTGACAGAGGAGACTGAAGGAATTCGAGTTCGTTCTCAACTAGAAAAGCTAAAAGCTGTCCATGTAAAAACCTTGCCCCACCCAGGATTTCCAACAGATATGCAGGCTCAATTTACAGCCTTGATGACCATCGCAAACGGGGAATCAACCATGGTGGAGACAGTTTTTGAAAATCGTTTCCAACACCTAGAAGAAATGAGACGTATGGGATTGCATTCTGAGATTATCCGTGATACGGCTCGTATTGTTGGTGGACAACCTTTGCAGGGAGCAGAAGTTCTTTCAACTGACCTTCGTGCCAGTGCAGCCTTGATTTTGATAGGTTTGGTAGCACAGGGAGAAACCGTGGTCGGTAAATTGGTTCACTTGGATAGAGGTTATTACCGATTCCATGAGAAGTTGGCGCAGCTAGGTGCTAAGATTCAGCGGATTGAGGCAAGCGATGAAGATGAGTAAGAAATCAAGCTATGTAATCAAGCGTTTACTTTTAGTCATTTTGGTACTATTTTTAGGTGCTCTAGCCCTAGGAATCGGCTTAATGGTAGGTTATGGAATTTTGGGCAAGGGTCAAGATCCATGGGCTATCCTGTCTCCGGCAAAATGGCAGGAATTGATTCATAAATTTACAGGAAATTAGGCTGGAGAACCAGTCTTTTTCTAGAGATAAGGAGAAAAATGGATAAAAAAACAAGACAGACACTGATCGGACTGCTAGTGTTATTACTCTTATCTGCGGGAAGCTATTATATCAAGCAGATGCAGTCGACACCTAATAGTCCCAAAATCAAGGTTAGTCAGAAAAAACAAGTTTCTGAAGCTCCTAGTCAAGAATTGGCAGAAAGTGTCTTAACAGACACAGTCAAAAGCCAAATAAAAGGGAGTATTGAGTGGAATGGCTCAGGTGCTTTTATCATCAATGGTAATAAAACAAACCTAGATGCCAAGGTTTCAAGTAAGCCCTACGCTGATAATAAAACAAAGACAGTGGGCAAGGAAACCGTGCCAACTGTAGCAAATGCCCTCTTGTCTAAGGCTACTCGCCAGTACAAGAATCGTGAAGAAACTGGGAATGGTTCAACTTCTTGGACTCCTCCAGGTTGGCATCAGGTCAAGAATCTAAAGGGATCTTATACCCATGCCGTCGATAGAGGTCACTTGTTAGGCTATGCCTTAATCGGTGGCTTGGATGGTTTTGATGCCTCAACAAGTAATCCTAAAAACATTGCTGTTCAGACAGCCTGGGCAAATCAGGCACAAGCCGAGGATTCGACTGGTCAAAACTACTATGAAAGCTTGGTGCGTAAAGCCTTGGATCAAAACAAGCGTGTCCGTTACCGTGTAACTCTTTATTATGCTTCAAACGAAGATTTGGTTCCTTCAGCTTCACAGATTGAAGCCAAGTCTTCAGACGGAGAGTTGGAATTTAATGTTCTAGTTCCCAATGTTCAAAAAGGGCTTCAACTGGATTACCGAACTGGAGAAGTAACGGTAACTCAGTAAAAGATTACATAAACTCCTATGTCACTTGTAGATGTAGGAGTTCTTCTTTTACTAGTTTCAGCAGGGCTAGAATAGGTACTAAGAAAAAAATAATATGTACTGGACTAGATTTTGTGATATAATAGAGGATAAGATACTATTTTAGGAGAAGAACTATGGAAGACCCAAGTAGTCAGAATTTGTTGCTACAATTTGTTTTATTGTTTATCTTGACGGTGTTAAATGCCTTTTTCTCAGCCACAGAAATGGCCATGGTGTCACTAAATCGTGCGCGGGTTGAACAAAAGGCAGAAGAAGGAGATAGACGCTATATCCGTCTGCTGAAGGTACTAGAAAATCCTAACCACTTTTTATCAACCATTCAAGTAGGGATTACCCTGATTACAATCTTATCAGGGGCGAGTTTGGCAGAAACTCTGGGACGAGAAATTGCATCTTGGCTTGGAAATGGCGAAACAGCTTATGCCGTTGCAAGTTTTCTATCTTTAGCATTTTTGACTTATATTTCCATCGTTTTTGGGGAATTATACCCTAAGAGAATCGCTCTTAATCTAAAGGATGCCTTGGCGATTCGTACAGCGCCAGTTATCATTGGGCTGGGGAAACTAGTTAGTCCCTTTGTTTGGCTCTTATCTGCATCTACCAATCTCTTGAGTCGCTTGACTCCGATGACCTTTGACGATGCTGACGAAAAAATGACCCGTGATGAAATTGAGTACATGTTGACAAATAGTGAAGAAACACTAGATGCTGACGAAATTGAGATGTTACAAGGGATTTTTTCACTAGATGAACTGATGGCCAGAGAAGTCATGGTTCCTCGAACGGATGCCTTTATGGTCGATATTCAGGATGATAGTCAAACCATCATCCAAAGTATTTTAAAACAAAATTATTCTCGTATCCCTGTCTATGATGGAGACAAGGATAACGTGATTGGGATTATTCACACCAAGAGTCTCCTTAATGCGGGCTTTGTGGACGGTTTTGACAATATTGTTTGGAAGAGAATCTTACAAGATCCACTTTTTGTTCCTGAAACTATTTTTGTGGATGACTTATTAAAAGAACTGCGCAATACTCAAAGACAAATGGCAATCTTGCTAGATGAATACGGTGGGATGGCTGGTTTGGTGACCCTGGAAGACCTCTTAGAGGAAATCGTTGGGGAAATCGATGACGAAACAGATAAGGCTGAAATCGAAGTTCATAAAATTGGAGAAGATACTTATATTGTTCAAGGTACCATGAATCTCAATGATTTTAATGACTACTTTGATGTTGAACTGGAAAGTGATGACGTTGATACCATCGCTGGTTATTATTTGACAGGAGTTGGGACCATTCCAACGACTGAGAGACTCAGTTATGAATTAGTCAGCCAAAACAAACAACTTATCCTAACCAATGATAAGGTGAAAAATGGACGTGTTACCAAGGTAAAAGTCCAAATTACCGAAGTTGAAATAGAAGAAGAAACAGAGTAAACTAGAGGCTTTTGTCACCAGGCGTGACAAAGCTTTTTTCAGTTGATTTCAAAAGGAAATTGTGTCCTCGAAAAACTCAGCCCCAAACTCGCCCCAAAAGTTTTTTAAAGTTATCCTTTTTTATCATGAAATAAAAATAAAAAAGCCCTATTTTACGGGCTTTTTGTCTTGATAAATTCCGATAAATTCGGTATTGAAAGGCGGTAGACGGATTTGAACCGACGATCAAGCTTTTGCAGAGCCGTGCCTTACCACTTGGCTATACCGCCTTAACGTTTATTATTATACCTTGAAAATGATTTTCAGTCAATAGCTTTTTCAGATTTTTTGTATCAATAAGCCTAAATATTCTGAAAATTCGTTTACTTTTCTTGAAATCTATGGTATAATTGATGATAACCTATACTTTATTTATAAGAGGAGTAAATAAATGAAAAAAAGTCAAGTGCTTGCTGTAGCGGGGGCTACCTTATTAGCGTCAGGAGTTCTAGCTGCGTGTTCAAACACTAGTTCGAATAATGCTAAACTAGCAAAAGATTACCAATATGTTTATCAAACAGATCCAGAAACCTTGGATTATATCGTCAGCAATATCGATTCAACATCATTCGTCACAACAAATGCTGTAGATGGTTTGTTGGCTAATGATAAATATGGTAACTTGGTTCCTTCTATTGCTGAATCATGGACAGTTTCAAAAGATGGTTTGACTTATACCTATAAAATCCGTAAGGATGCTAAATGGGTTACAGCAGAGGGAGAAGAATACGCTCCTGTAACTGCTAAAGACTTCGTTACTGGTTTGAAACATGCCGTAGATGGAAAATCAAAAGGACTTTCAATCGTTAGCTCTTCTATTAAGGGATTAGAAGCCTATATCAAGGGTGAAACAAGCGATTTTTCAACCGTTGGAGTAAAAGCACTTGATGATCAAACACTAGAATATACCTTGAACCAGCCAGAAACTTTCTGGAATGATAAGACCACTAGTGGTGTTTTGATGCCGGTTAATGAAGAATTCTTAACTTCAAAAGGTGAAGGTTTTGGTGCCCCAACCGATGCTAACTCTATTCTTTATAACGGTCCATTTGTCTTAAAATCTGTAACTCCAAAATCATCTATCGAGATGGCTAAAAATGATGCTTACTGGGACAAAGAAAATGTAAAAATTGAGAACGTTAAGTTCACTTTCTGGGATGGTAAGGACCAAGATGTGATTGCTAAAGGTTTTGCTGATGGTCAATATAGCAAGGCTCGTATCTTCCCTACAAGTTCTACATATGAAAAATATGCAGCTGACTTTAAAGATAACATTTACTTTAATGAACCAGGAGCGGGTGTTGCAACTGTCAGCTTGAATTATGGCCGTACAACCTATAACCACACTGCCAAAACAAGTGATACCCAAAAGACATCTACTCAGAAAGCATTGCTAAACAAGGAATTCCGTCAAGCCTTGAACTTTGCTGTCGATCGCAATTCTTACTCAGCTCAAACAAATGGTACTGATGGAGCTGCAGTAGCCATCCGTAATACGTTTGCACCTTATAATCTTCAAGTTGGTAAGAAAACATTTGGTGAATTGGTACAAGATAGCTTGGCTAAGACAAATTCTTCTACTTGGTCAAACGTATCTCTAGCAGATTCTCAAAATGGCCTTTACAATGAAGAAAAAGCTAAAGAAGTCTTTGCTAAAGCAAAATCAAGTCTACAAGCTGAAGGTGTTGAATTCCCAATCCACTTGGATGCCTTGGTTATCCAAGAATCAACAGCGGTTGTAAACCGTGTTCAATCATTGAAACAATCAATTGAAAAAGTATTGGGTTCAGATAATGTTGTTGTAGACTTACAACAAATGACTCAAGCAGAAGCTTTACCAATTTCATTTAGCGCTCCAACAGCTAAAGAGCAAGACTGGGATATCCATACCTTGCTAGGATGGAACCCTGACTATCAAGATCCTTCTACTTTCTTGGATCAATTCGTCCTTAAGGGAGGAAGCACTCGTCTTTACCTTGGTATTGACCAAAACACAGATGCATCAGTAGTAAGCAAACTTGGTTTAGCTGACTATGGAAAATTACTTGATGACGCAAACAGCGAAAACCAAGATGTTCAAAAACGTTATGAAAAATACGCGGTGGCACAAGCTTGGTTGACTGATAATGCTTTGACAATTCCAGTAATGGCTTCTCCTAAAGAAACAGCCGTTTCATATGTTTCAAAAGTTCTACCATTTAGCTCTTCATATTCAGTAGCAGGCCTTAAAGGTGAAAATTCAGGATACTTGAAGTACACTGAAGTTGGTGAAAAAGCAATCACCAAAGAAGAGTATGAAAAAGCTCGTGAAAAATGGTTGAAAGAAAAGACTGAGTCAAACGAGAAAGCTCAAAAAGAATTGGCAAGTCATGTGAAGTAAATAATTTTCAATAGAACTTTCTCTCCATGAGGAGAAGGTTCTTTTGGGATTTTTAAAGGAAATGATATGAAAAAATATATTTTTATGCGTGTTTTGCGGTCATTGGTTTCTATCTTCTTAGTAACAACCTTGACTTACACGATTATCTATACAATGGTTCCTCGAAAATTGATTTTCAAACAGGATACCAACTATAACAAGATTGCGACAACTGCTGATAAACGTGATAACTATGAGAATACTGTTTATGAGCGTATGGGCTATATCGAGTACTACGATACCAAAGAGTTGCAAGAAAAAGCTAGCCAGATGGATGCTTCTGTAACAGTTGAAGCTAATGATACTAACAAGGCTATCTATGAAAAATACATCAAACAAATCGGTCATGGTTGGACCCTGGGAGAATTTACTGAAAGTGGCCAATTCTACGCTACTCGTGAAATCCCAATTTTTGAACGTGTTTTCAAATTCTATGCTAACTTGATTGACATTGATCATACTAATAAAATTCAAGACCCTGAAAATCCAGACTTGAAACGTTACCTTCGTTTTGAAAATGATCCAGCTATCGGATGGTCATTGGTCGGTTCAGGAACGAAACATAAATATCTCTTGTACTTCAACGGTCAGTTCCCATTTGTGCATCAAAACTTTGTGAACATCAATTTAGGTGACTCTTATCCAACCTATGCTAATAGCCCTGTTTTACAGGTTATTACTCAAGGACAAGGACAAACAAAAACATCTCAAGTTCAGTTCCCAACAGGTAAGAAAACTTCTTCTGTAAATATTTACTCAAGAACCTACAAATCGCCTAGTCAGGCTGACTCTCGTGAAGTAGCCAACTACGGAAAAGATGACCCTTATACAGCTACGGAAAGCAATTACCAATATCCTTCTATGATTGCTAGCTCTGCAGTCATTGGATTGATTGGTTTGGTGATTTCTTATGCGATTGCCGTGCCACTTGGTTCAGCTATGGCTCGCTTCAAGAATACTTGGATTGATAGCTTCTCAACAGGGTTTTTGACCTTCTTGATGGCCCTTCCAACCATTGCCTTGGTTTACATTGTTCGTTTGATTGGATCATCAATTGGTCTTCCAGATTCATTCCCTATTTTGGGTGCTGGAGATTGGCGTTCGTATGTTTTACCAGCAGTTATCCTTGGTTTGTTGGGGGCTCCTGGTACAGCCATTTGGATTCGTCGTTACATGATTGACTTGCAATCACAGGACTTTGTTCGTTTTGCTCGTGCCAAAGGTTTGTCTGAAAAAGAAATTTCAAACAAACACATCTTTAAAAATGCCATGGTTCCGCTGGTTTCAGGAATTCCTGGTGCCGTTATCGGGGTTATTGGTGGTGCAACCCTTACTGAAACAGTCTTCGCCTTCCCAGGTATGGGTAAAATGTTGATTGACTCTGTAAAAGCATCTAATAACTCTATGGTCGTTGGTCTTGTCTTCATCTTTACATGTATTTCTATCTTCTCACTTCTTTTGGGAGATATTTGGATGACTATTATTGACCCACGTATTAAATTGACTGAGAAAGGAGGCAAATAATGTCTACAATCGATAAAGAAAAATTTCAGTTTGTAAAACGTGACGATTTTGCCTCTGAAGCTATTGATGCGCCAGCTTATTCATACTGGGGTTCAGTGTTTAGACAATTTATGAAGAAGAAATCAACTGTAGTCATGTTGGGAATCTTGGTAGCTATCATTTTGATGAGTTTCATCTACCCAATGTTTTCTAAGTTTGATTTCAATGATGTCAGCAAGGTAAACGACTTTAGCGCTCGTTATATCAAGCCAAATGCTGAGCATTGGTTCGGTACAGACAGTAACGGTAAATCTCTCTTTGACGGTGTCTGGTTCGGAGCTCGTAACTCTATCCTCATTTCTGTGATTGCGACAGTGATTAACTTGGTTATCGGTGTTTTTGTCGGTGGTATTTGGGGAATTTCAAAATCAGTTGACCGTGTGATGATGGAAGTTTATAACGTCATCTCAAACATCCCATCTCTTTTGATTGTCATTGTCTTGACTTACTCAATCGGAGCTGGATTCTGGAATCTGATTTTTGCCATGAGTGTGACGACATGGATTGGGATTGCCTTCATGATCCGTGTGCAAATCTTGCGTTATCGTGACTTGGAATACAACTTGGCGTCACGTACTCTGGGAACACCAACCTTGAAGATTGTTGCCAAAAATATCATGCCTCAATTGGTATCTGTTATTGTGACAACCATGACTCAAATGCTTCCAAGCTTTATCTCATACGAAGCCTTCTTGTCATTCTTCGGTCTTGGATTACCAATTACCGTGCCAAGTTTGGGTCGTTTGATTTCGGATTATTCACAAAACGTAACAACCAATGCTTACTTGTTCTGGATTCCATTGACAACTCTTGTCTTGGTATCCTTATCCCTTTTCGTAGTTGGTCAAAACTTAGCGGATGCTAGTGATCCACGTACACATAGATAGGAGTAGAAATGACAAAAGAAAAAAATGTAATTTTGACTGCTCGCGATATTGTCGTGGAATTTGACGTTCGTGACAAAGTATTGACAGCCATTCGCGGCGTTTCCCTTGAACTAGTTGAAGGAGAAGTATTAGCCTTGGTAGGTGAGTCAGGATCAGGGAAATCTGTTTTGACAAAGACATTCACAGGTATGCTTGAAGAAAACGGTCGCATTGCCCAAGGTAGTATTGACTACCGTGGTCAAGATTTGACAGCTTTATCTTCTCACAAGGATTGGGAACAAATTCGTGGCGCTAAGATTGCGACTATCTTCCAAGATCCAATGACTAGTTTGGACCCAATTAAAACAATTGGTAGTCAGATTACAGAAGTTATTGTAAAACACCAAGGAAAAACAGCTAAAGAAGCGAAAGAATTGGCCATTGACTACATGAATAAGGTTGGGATTCCAGATGCAGATAGACGTTTTGATGAATACCCATTCCAATATTCTGGAGGAATGCGTCAACGTATCGTTATTGCGATTGCTCTTGCCTGCCGACCTGATGTCTTGATTTGTGATGAGCCAACGACTGCCTTGGATGTGACCATCCAAGCTCAGATTATTGATTTGTTGAAATCTTTACAAAACGAGTACCATTTCACAACAATCTTTATCACCCACGACCTTGGTGTGGTGGCAAGTATTGCAGATAAGGTAGCGGTTATGTATGCAGGAGAAATCGTTGAGTATGGAACTGTTGAGGAAGTCTTCTATGACCCTCGCCATCCATATACATGGAGTCTCTTGTCTAGCTTGCCTCAGCTTGCTGATGATAAAGGGGATCTTTACTCAATCCCAGGAACACCTCCGTCACTTTATACTGACCTGAAAGGGGATGCCTTTGCCTTGCGTTCTGACTATGCAATGCAGATTGACTTCGAACAAAAAGCTCCTCAATTCTCAGTATCAGAGACACATTGGGCTAAAACTTGGCTACTTCATGAGGATGCTCCAAAAGTAGAAAAACCAGCTGTGATTGCAAATCTCCATGATAAGATCCGTGAAAAAATGGGATTTGCCCATCTGGCTGACTAGGAGGAAGGAAATGTCTGAAAAATTAGTAGAAATCAAAGATTTAGAAATTTCCTTCGGTGAAGGAAGTAAGAAGTTTGTCGCAGTTAAAAATGCTAACTTCTTTATCAACAAGGGAGAAACGTTCTCGCTTGTAGGTGAGTCAGGTAGTGGGAAAACAACTATTGGTCGTGCGATAATCGGTCTAAATGATACAAGTAATGGTGATATCATTTTTGATGGTCAAAAGATTAATGGTAAGAAATCGCGTGAACAAGCTGCGGAATTGATTCGTCGTATCCAGATGATTTTCCAAGACCCTGCCGCAAGTTTGAATGAACGTGCGACTGTTGATTATATTATTTCTGAAGGTCTTTACAATCATCATCTGTTCAAGGATGAAGAAGAACGTAAAGAGAAAGTTCAAAATATTATCCGTGAAGTAGGTCTTCTTGCTGAGCACTTGACTCGTTACCCTCATGAATTCTCAGGTGGTCAACGTCAACGTATCGGTATTGCCCGTGCCTTGGTCATGCAACCAGACTTTGTTATTGCGGATGAGCCCATTTCAGCCTTGGACGTTTCTGTGCGTGCCCAAGTCTTGAACTTGCTCAAAAAATTCCAAAAAGAACTTGGCTTGACCTATCTCTTTATCGCCCATGACTTGTCTGTCGTTCGTTTTATTTCAGATCGTATCGCGGTTATTTACAAGGGTGTTATTGTAGAGGTTGCAGAAACAGAAGAATTGTTTAACAATCCAATTCATCCATATACTCAAGCCTTGCTTTCAGCGGTACCAATCCCAGACCCAATCTTGGAACGTAAGAAGGTCTTGAAAGTATATGATCCAGATCAACACGACTATGAGACTGATAAGCCATCTATGGTAGAAATCCGTCCAGGTCACTATGTTTGGGCTAACCAAGCCGAATTGGCGCGTTACCAACAAGGGTTAAACTAATAATGGTTTTATAATTTCCATGTCAACTTTTATGGAAATTATAAACCTTTTTTTGTTGGATTGATTTGGAAAAACTTTGAAAGAGTTTTCGAAAGAAATAGAATTCTTAGAAATCATTGAATTATAGTGAGATGAAATAAAATCTGAACAACTTTATTAGGAAAGTCAAATTCATTTCTAGAAAAGGTTTAGAAGTCGCGGCGAATTACTCTAGTTTCAATCTACTATAGTCTAATACTCTTCGAAAATCTCTTCAAACCACGTCAGCGTCTCCTTACCGTATATGTGTGATTGACTTCGTCAGTCTTATCTACAACCTCAAAATACTGTTTTGAGCAACCTGCGGCTAGCTTCCTAGTTTGCTTTTTGATTTTCATTGAGTCTAATATCTACAATGTAAAAAACTCTAGCTATCAGTTCATTGATAGTTAGAGTTTTTGGCTCTATAATATTTGTAGTGGGTAAATCCCCTATAGATATTATGGAGCCTATTTTTGTGTAGAAAAAAAGTCCCA
>NZ_JASOOK010000018.1:0-36344 GCF_030217725.1 Streptococcus sp. UMB1203
TGGGACTTTTTTTCTACACAAAAATAGGCTCCATAATATCTATAGGGGATTTACCCACTACAAATATTATAGAGCCTAAAAAAGAAGTTGAGTTCAGTTTGTCTCAGCTTCTTTTATTTTCTACAAGAGAATGGTTGGACCGTAGAGACTTAACTTGGTCTTGACTTGGTCAAAGTGGAAGCGGTCATAGGCACGCCAAGCGGCGCGAGTAGGAGCATCTGGATCAAGAGCGCTGAGTCCCATGAGAAGACTGGAAGTCTGGTAAAATTTTTCCAGTTCAATCAAGACTCGATTATCCACTGTTTCAGCCTTGGTTAGAAAACCAAGAATAGAGTTTAGTTGCTCCTGAAAGCGGACGTCGTCAGCGGTTGCCTGTTTGCATGCTTGGTAGGCTTTGTTTAAGTTCGTAATCAAAGTCTGAGCTCTTTTGATGGGGTCTGTATCTGTCATGAAAATTCCTCCTTTAATCTGGGTGCTAGTCTTACTTCTAGCAACTGTGTTTTGGTACTGTTAGTCTATCACTTTTAGAGCTTTTTTCAGTCTCAAATCTTTAATTGTTCTTGAAATTTCCTGAATGGTCCTGTTAAGATTTTATGATAAAATAGTTGTAAGGTTATCATGCTTATTTGAGGAACAAGCTACCTTTCAGGAGCTTTGAAGGCCTGTTTAAGATTTGGTGGGCTTGTGTCAGAGTATTTTTGCTATTCTCTTTTTAGGAAGAAATCGAAACAAGGAGAGTAAGAAGATGAGAATATTTGTTTTAGAAGATGATTTTTCCCAGCAGACTAGGATTGAAACGACCATTGAGAAACTTTTGAAAGAACATCAGATCATTCCTAGTTCTTTTGAAGTCTTTGGTAAGCCAGATCAACTGCTGGCAGAGGTGCATGAGAAGGGGGCGCATCAGCTATTCTTTTTGGATATTGAGATTCGAAATGAGGAGATGAAAGGCCTAGAGGTGGCTAGAAAGATTCGGGATCGGGATCCTTATGCTCTGATTGTCTTTGTGACGACTCACTCGGAGTTTATGCCCCTGTCCTTTCGCTACCAAGTGTCTGCTTTGGACTACATTGATAAGGCCCTTTCGGCAGAAGAGTTTGAATCTCGTATCGAGACAGCCCTCCTCTATGCCAATAGTCAAGACAGTAAAAGTCTGGCGGAAGATTGCTTTTACTTTAAATCAAAATTTGCCCAATTCCAGTATCCTTTTAAAGAAGTTTATTATCTTGAAACATCGCCCAGAGCTCATCGTGTTATTCTCTATACCAAGACAGACAGACTGGAATTTACAGCCAGTTTAGAGGAGGTTTTCAAGCAGGAACCCCGTCTCTTGCAGTGCCATCGCTCTTTTCTCATTAATCCTGCCAATGTGGTGCGTTTGGATAAGAAAGAAAAACTGCTTTTCTTTCCCAATGGTGGGAGCTGTATGATAGCGCGTTATAAGGTCAGGGAAGTGTCTGAGGCTATCAATAACTTGCATTGAGCTAGGAGAGTTTATGAATATTGCTTGGATATTATTGTATACACTTGTTACTCATGGACTAGAAATTGTCATTTTCTTTAAGGTGGATGGAATTGGTCTCACTTTTGAGAGGATTTTTAAAGCCTTTCTTTTTAAGATACTGTTGGCCTTTGTTTTTTTAATGATTGGCTATATAGTAGGAGATAGTTTCCTATTTTATTTTATGGAACCCTTGTACGGCATAGGCTTGTCTTTCTTATTGTTAAGAGGGCTTCCTAAAAAACTCCTTTTCTTTTATGGTCTCTTTCCAATGATATTGGTGAATCTCTTTTATAGAGGAGTCTCCTATTTTGTGCTTCCATTTTTGGGACAAGTAATTGTAGATAAAGATAGCAATCCTATCTTTTTATTGATGAAGATATTCGTTTGCTTCATAGTTTTAATCTTTTTGAAATGGTTGAACTATGATTTCACTAACTTGAGAAAGGAGATTCTAGATAAAGGTTTTCAAAAGTCCCTGACTAAGATTAACTGGATAATGGGGGCTTACTATTTAGTGATGCAAAGTCTGTCTTTCTTTGAATATGAACAAGGTATTCAATCAACGACTGTTCGCCATCTCATCCTAGTCTTTTACCTGCTCTTTTTTATGGGGGTTATCAAGAAATTGGATACCTATTTGAAGGACAAACTCCATGAGAGATTGGACCAAGAGCAGGCCCTGCGCTATAGAGATATGGAACGCTATAGTCGGCATATAGAGGAACTTTACAAGGAAGTCCGGAGCTTTCGCCATGACTACACCAACCTCTTGACCAGCTTACGTTTGGGGATTGAAGAGGAGGATATAGAGCAGATAAAAGAGGTCTATGACTCGGTCTTAAAGGATTCTAGTGAAAAATTGCAGGACAATAAATATGACCTTGGACGACTCGTGAATATTCGTGATAAAGCCCTCAAAAGTCTCCTAGCAGGAAAGTTTTTAAAAGCTAGAGATAAGAAGATTATCTTTAATGTCGAAGTTCCTGAGGAGATTCAGGTAGAGGGGATGAGCTTGCTTGATTTTCTAACCATTGTGTCTATCCTTTGTGACAATGCTATTGAAGCCAGTGTAGAGGCCAGTCAACCTCATGTTTCAATTGCCTTTTTAAAAAATGGAGCACAGGAGACCTTTATCATTGAAAATTCCATCAAAGAAGAGGGCATCGATATTTCTGAAATCTTCTCCTTTGGAGCAAGTTCTAAAGGGGAGGAGAGAGGAGTTGGTCTCTATACCGTCATGAAAATTGTGGAAAGCCATCCCAATACCAGTCTAAATACCACCTGTCAAAATCAAGTCTTTCGTCAGGTTTTAACGATTCACTTGCTGTCAGTTGATGATTAGAAAACTTGTGAAAAAGAAGTACTGCCTGCAGTCACCAATTAAAATACTATAGTTTATGAGGTATCCTATATGAATAAGAAATCCTTTTTTATCATCTGTTCTACGTTGATTATAGCATCAAATCTTCTCATGATTTCCGTGGTGAATAAGGGAGAAGAAACGGGGAGCAACCTGTTTGTGATTGCTATAGCCTGTGTTTTGCTACCAGCCTTTTTATATGCAGTTGAAAACCAACTGACTTCATTGATAAGAGTAGAATCAATACTCCTGATTCAGTTGACAGTTATATCCCTACTCCGTCTTGTAAACAGAATAGAGAGGACGCCTGAAATTCTCAACATTATCATTACTCTCCTGGTTTTGGCAAGTGGGACAGCCTGTATCCTTGTTGCAATCATGAGAATATATGAGAACAGACGGAAGTAAGGCTGAATAGCTTTCGATGTATTTTCACATTGTTAAGTTCCCATAAGGGCAAGTATGTTTTTCATGCTTGCTTTTTAAATTTTTTACAATTCAAGATGTTTTGATGACCATTCGTGATTTGAGTGTTCCAAGGATAAAACGAGTGATATACTAACAGTGTAAAGGTTCTAGTTCAACAAACATTTAGGAGGAAATTTTATGAAGAAAAAAATACTTGTCATTTTCATCTTGTATCTAATCATGTCCATCTTTCTATATCCGCTTAGGGAAAGTATTTGGTATCAGCTATTTTATACCATAGCCTATATGATTGCGGTTGTGATCTATTTTGCTTTAACTAAAAAGAAAGGAGCAAAGAAATGAAAACTTTTCTTGCTAAAAAACGGAACATCTTCCTTATGAGATTGTTCCTAGGTCAGTTGCCCTTGCTTGTCTCTACTTATCTATTTCTATCTCGTAAGTTTTTAAATTTTTCCTTAGTTTTCCAATTTCTCTTAGTGGTTATTAACTTGGCTTCTATTTTGGTCACTGTTTACCTCACTAGGGAGATGAGGATAAGAGAGTTTGAAGATGATGATTTGGTTAGTCCTAGAACCAATCAACTCATGTATATCGGCTTGACAGGCTTTATGTCTATTATTTGTTTGTATAGAGGTATCACAGCAGGAGAATTCTACCAACAACTAATTGCCTATATTGGCGCCATTCTCTGCTTACTTATCATGCTTTTGCTCATTTGGGGCTTGAAGTATTATAAAAAGTAGTTTGCTTTCCTCTTCTGGATTAGAAGCTTCTATTAATAAAATGTTCGTGAAATAAATGAATGGAGGTATTTAATATGAAATACAGATTATTTCTTGTTATTTTCGTGAGTAGTATGTTGGATATTCTTTTAGGGACATTTTTACAAATCTCTAATGTCTCGATTGGATGGATTGTTCTCTACAGTGGCTTGTTTGAAGCAGGCATTTTCCTTCTTGCTAATAAAGGGGTGGCGGTAAAAATCAAGGAAGTAGACATTCAAAACCGCTTTAAATTTATTTTTGGAAAAACGGTATGGTTTCAAATTCTTTTGCTCATCTTTTTGATGGTCAAACTTTATCTTGGTTTGGATGTGAGGTTGATTTTATTCTATGGCCATATTTTCATTGTCTTTAATGCCTTAATGTATCTATTATCTAGTAGTCAGGTCAGTCTTAAAAAGAACAAACTGTCTTCTTAATCTTGCAGTAGTAGAGCCTGGCAAGGGTAGATCATAGTAGGGAGGAATTCTATGAAAAAACACCCTATTCTTTTCAAAACGAGTGCCATTCTTTCTTATTTGTTTCTATTTTTCGGATTGTTTTGGACAACCCAATTTTGGAGAAATTATTGGGAGTTCTCGTCTTGGGTAGGAAATCTTATCTGGATTCGAAACATCATCAGCCTTCTATTTATCGGCTTGATGATTTGGATTTTAGTCAGGTCGGGCCATGCTTATCTCTTTCGTATCCCTAGGAAAAAGTGGTTGAGCTATTCTGTTATGACGGTGTTAGCAGCTGTTGTGCTTATCTGCTTTAACTATCTGACAGCTAAACACGTTCAGGGAACCAATGAAGAGTGGAATTTGTTTATTGCCTATAGTGAGACAAATTTTGCGGAGTTGGGTGTTTATCTGACCTTAATCGTACTAGGACCTCTGATGGAAGAATTGGTATGTAGGGGACTGCTTCAACATGCCTTCTTTAAGAATTCGAGGTGGGGGCTGGATCTTCTCTTTCCGTCATTCTTATTTGCCTTGCCCCACTTTTCTAGCTTACCAACTCTTGCAGATATTTTTGTCTATACGGCAGTAGGCTGTCTATTTGCCTGGCTGACACGTTATACGAAGAGTATCTATCCTTCTTATTCGATTCATATTGTTAATAATATCATCGCAAACCTACCATTTTTGCTCACTTTTCTACATAGGGTCTTGGGGTAAAAAACCAAAAGGCTTGCTTTTCAGCCATAGAGGAGGTCATCATGTATAAACATTTATTTTTCCTAGATTCAAAAACCCTAGATTGGTTGACGCCCTATATTCTAGACTTGTCTTCTGACACCATTGCCTTTAATGTTTTTGTGCTAACCTTTGTATCTGTGGTGGTCTTTTATTTCCTAAATCCCATGCTATCTTTAATGGCTATCTTCTTAGGGGCTGGTTATGTGGTCGGATTTTGGTTACTCAAATGGTTTGTTTTGGAAAGGCTAGAGTTAAAGGATGAGTTGTAGGGGAGTTTGTTGAGGAGGATAGTTTTATGGAGTTTTTTGATAAATTTCATGCCTTGTGTTTTGGATTTTTAGTACTACTAATCGTCATTACAGTTCCTTATACGATTAACCATGGGGATTTTTTTCAAAATGAATCTGAATTGATTATTGTAAGTCTTCTAGTAACCTCGCTGAGTGTTGCTTATGCTAGAAAGTTTGAAATGATTTCTTTTGGGATGTTAAGCAAGAAACAACTTTTACTTTTCATTGCAATCTTTCTTCTAAGTGTGCTTGAGACGCTGGTTTATATTCATTTCTTCGCTATTTCTTCTGGCGCAGGAGTTCAACACTTGGCGGAAGTCAGCAGAGGAATTTCTCTGTCTTTGATTTTGGTAACCTCAGTTTTTGGACCCGTCCAGGAGGAACTCATTTTCAGAGGACTTCTTCAAGGTGCGGTTTTTGACAATTCTTGGTTAGGGCTTGTGCTAACTTCCTCTCTCTTTTCTTTTATGCATGGACCTTCTAATGTCCCTTCGTTTATTTTTTATCTACTTGGGGGCTTGTTGCTGGGCTTTGCTTATAAAAAGAGCCAAAACCTATGGGTTTCTACTCTAGTTCATATGTTTTACAATGCTTGGCCACTCTTATATTATTTATAAAAATCATGAAAGGTAAGCAGAAGACGGTGCTTGCCTTTTTCTTTCTATAATGATACCCAAGCCAATCCAGAGGCTTTTCTTTGAGAATCAGGTGTGGAGCGGTTGACGAATAGGCCAAAAACTAGTAGAATAGTAAGGAAACTTTATACGGAGGAAAGAAATGGATTTGGGTGATAATGAGCTAACACTGACTCCCATACCTGGGAAAAGTGGTAAGGCTTATATGGGTAGCTATCCTGATGGGAAGCGCATCTTTGTAAAAATGAACACCTCTCCAATCCTACCTGGTCTAGCTAGAGAACAAATTGCTCCACAATTATTATGGAGTCGCCGTTTGGCAGATGGGCGTGATATGTGTGCTCAAGAATGGTTGACAGGCAAGATATTGACCCCCTATGATATGAATCGTAAGCAAATCGTCAATATTTTAACCCGTCTACATCGCTCACGTCCTTTGATGACACAGTTGAGTCGTTTGGGCTATGCCATGGAAACACCTGTAGATTTACTACAGTCTTGGCAAGAAACGGCTCCAGATGCTTTGCGTAAAAACCATTTTATCAGTGAAGTGATGGCTGATTTACGTCAGACTATTCCAGGATTTAGAGAGGACTATGCGACCATTGTCCATGGAGATGTACGACATAGTAATTGGATTGAGACAGACAGTGGCTTGATTTATTTGGTGGATTGGGATTCGGTTCGCTTGACTGACCGCATGTTTGACGTGGCTCACATGCTCTGCCATTATATTCCAGAGCATCAGTGGAAGGAATGGTTGACCTACTACGGTTACAAGTACAATCAGACGGTATTAAATAAATTGTATTGGTACGGTCAATTGTCTTATTTGAGCCAGATTTCCAAGTATTATATGAACCAAGATTTAGAAAATGTCAATCGGGAGATTCATGGCTTGCGTCACTTCCGAGATAAGTATGGAAAGAGAAGATGAGAGTTAGAAATCGTAAAGGGGCAACAGAATTACTAGAGGCAAATCCCCAGTATGTGGTCCTTAATCCTTTGGAAGCCAAGGGGAAATGGCGGGACTTGTTTGGAAATGATAATCCCATTCATGTGGAAGTTGGTAGTGGAAAGGGTGCCTTTGTTTCAGGTATGGCCAAACAAAACCCTAACATCAACTATATCGGGATCGATATTCAAAAGTCTGTTTTGAGTTACGCTTTAGACAAGGTTCTTGAAGTTGGAGTGCCTAATATCAAGCTCTTGTGGGTGGATGGTTCTGATTTGACAGACTACTTTGAAGACGGTGAGATTGATCGCTTGTATCTGAACTTTTCAGATCCATGGCCTAAAAAGCGCCATGAAAAGCGTCGTTTGACCTACAAGACATTCTTGGATACCTTCAAGCGTATCTTGCCTGAAAATGGAGAAATTCATTTCAAGACGGATAACCGTGGCTTGTTTGAATACAGCCTAGTGAGCTTTTCTCAGTATGGCATGACACTCAATGGTGTCTGGCTAGATTTGCATGCCAGTGATTTTGAAGGTAATGTCATGACAGAGTACGAGCAAAAATTCTCAAACAAGGGTCAAGTTATCTACCGAGTTGAGGCAGAATTTTAAGAATTAGCCTGAAATCAGGCTGTATAAGTGCTTTTGCTTTACATAAGTTGGCAAACGTGCTATACTAAGAGTAAGAATATGAGAAAGTGAGGCGGGGAAATATCTTCGCCTCTTGCTTATGAGGAGGTGGACGCAATCGCAACAATCGTAGAATTAGTCAGAGAAGTTGTAGAACCTGTCATAGAAGCTCCTTTCGAACTCGTGGATATCGAGTATGGAAAGATTGGAAGTGACATGATTCTCAGTATTTTTGTAGATAAACCTGAAGGAATTACCTTGAATGACACGGCAGACTTGACAGAAATTATCAGTCCTGTTCTAGACACCATCAAGCCAGATCCCTTCCCAGAACAATATTTCCTAGAAATCACCAGTCCAGGCTTGGAACGTCCTTTAAAAACCAAGGATGCCGTTGCTGGAGCAGTTGGGAAATACATCCATGTCGGGCTCTACCAAGCCATCGATAAGCAAAAGGTCTTTGAAGGAACCTTGTTGGCCTTTGAAGAGGACGAGTTGACTATGGAATATATGGACAAGACGCGTAAGAAAACTGTCCAAATTCCATACAGTTTAGTATCAAAAGCACGTTTAGCAGTTAAATTATAGAAAAAGAAAGGATAGCTTTTGAGGATTCAAAAGTGAAGAAAACATGAGTAAAGAAATGCTAGAGGCCTTCCGCATTTTGGAAGAAGACAAGGGAATCAAAAAAGAAGATATCATCGACGCAGTAGTAGAGTCGCTTCGTTCCGCTTATCGCAGACGCTATGGTCAATCAGACAGCGTAGCCATTGACTTCAACGAAAAAACAGGTGATTTTACAGTTTATACTGTCCGTGAAGTGGTTGATGAAGTATTTGATAGCCGTTTGGAAATCAGCTTGAAAGATGCTCTTGCCATTAATTCAGCCTATGAACTTGGAGACAAAATCAAGTTTGAAGAAGCACCTGCTGAGTTTGGTCGTGTAGCAGCCCAATCTGCCAAACAAACCATCATGGAAAAAATGCGCAAGCAAACACGTGCCATCACTTACAATACTTACAAAGAACATGAGCAAGAAATCATGTCTGGTACTGTAGAACGCTTTGACAACCGCTTTATCTATGTCAACCTTGGCAGCATCGAAGCCCAATTGTCAAAACAAGACCAAATACCTGGAGAAGTTTTTGCTTCTCATGATCGTATCGAAGTGTATGTCTACAAGGTTGAAGACAACCCTCGCGGTGTGAATGTCTTTGTTAGCCGTAGCCATCCAGAAATGATCAAACGCTTGATGGAGCAAGAAATTCCAGAAGTTTATGATGGAACTGTTGAAATCATGAGCGTGGCTCGTGAAGCTGGTGACCGTACTAAGGTTGCCGTTCGTAGCCACAATCCAAACGTGGACGCTATTGGTACAATCGTTGGACGTGGTGGAGCGAATATCAAGAAGATTACTAGCAAATTCCACCCAGCTCGCTACGATGCTAAGAGCGACCGTATGGTACCAATCGAAGAAAATATCGACGTTATCGAGTGGGTAGCAGATCCAGCTGAATTTATCTACAATGCCATCGCTCCTGCTGAAGTTGACCAAGTTATCTTTGATGAAAACGACAGCAAACGTGCCTTGGTGGTTGTTCCTGATAACAAGCTTTCTCTTGCTATCGGTCGTCGTGGGCAAAACGTTCGCTTGGCAGCTCACTTGACTGGTTACCGTATCGATATCAAGTCTGCTAGCGAATTTGAATCCATGGAAGAAGCTGCTTCAGTAGAGTTGGAAGCAGAAAACGATACTGTAGAAGAATAAAAGCTGCTAGAGGAGGGAAAGATGAAAACGAGAAAAATCCCTTTGCGCAAGTCTGTTGTGTCCAACGAAGTGATTGATAAGCGTGATTTGCTCCGCATTGTCAAAAACAAAGAAGGGCAAGTCTTTATCGATCCAACAGGCAAGGCCAATGGCCGTGGCGCTTATATCAAGCTAGACAATAAAGAAGCCCTAGAGGCGAAAAAGAAGAAGGTCTTTAACCGCAGCTTTAGCATGGAAGTGGAAGAAAGCTTTTATGATGAGTTGATCGCTTATGTGGATCACAAAGTGAAAAGAAGAGAGTTAGGACTTGAATAAGCAAAAGATAAGCAATCTCTTGGGACTTGCTCAGCGAGCAGGCCGAATCATATCGGGTGAAGAATTGGTGGTCAAGGCCATTCAAGATGGCAAGGCCAAGTTGGTCTTTCTAGCCCATGATGCTGGACCCAACCTTACCAAGAAGATTCAAGATAAAAGTCATTATTATCAAGTAGAAATTGTAACCGTGTTTTCAACACTGGAATTAAGCATAGCAGTCGGGAAATCAAGAAAGGTTTTGGCTGTAACAGATGCTGGATTTACAAAGAAAATGAGGTCTCTTATGGAATAGAAGAGGAGGACATGATTTGTCTAAGAAAAGATTGTACGAAATCGCAAAAGAACTTGGAAAAGAAAGTAAAGAAGTTGTAGCGCGTGCAAAAGAGTTGGGCTTGGATGTGAAAAGCCACTCATCCAGTGTGGAAGAAGCTGTCGCTGCAAAAATAGCTGCCAGCTTTAAGCCTGCTGCTCCGAAAGCAGAAGCAAAACCTGCAGTACCAAAAGCAAGTGCAGAAAAGAAAGCCGAGAAGTCTGAGCCAGCTAAACCAGCTGTAGCCAAGGAAGAGGCAAAAGCGGCTGAGCCAGTTGCTCCTAAAACAGAAAAAGCAGCAACTAAACCGCAAAGCCGTAATTTCAAGGCTGAACGTGAAGCCCGTGCCAAAGAGCAGGCAGAACGACGCAAGCAAAATAAGGGCAATAACCGTGACCAACAACAAAACGGGAACCGTCAGAAAAACGACGGCCGCAATGGTGGAAAACAAGGTCAAGGCAACCGCGACAATCGTCGCTTTAATGACCAAGCTAAGAAACAGCAAGGTCAGCAAAATCGTGGAAATGAGCGCCGTCAACAAGAGGACAAACGTCCAAATCAAGCAGCTCCACGTATTGACTTTAAAGCCCGTGCAGCTGCCCTAAAAGCAGAACAAAATGCAGAGTACGCACGTTCAAGTGAGGAACGTTTCAAACAAACTCAGGCTGCCAAAGAAGCCTTGGCCCAAGCTAACAAACGCAAGGAACCAGAGGAAATCTTTGAAGAAGCTGCTAAGTTAGCTGAACAAGCGCAACAAGTTCAAGCAGTGGTTGAACCAGCTCCTGTGAAAAAAGAAGCTGCAGTGGATACACGTCGTAAGAAGCAAGCCCGACCAGACAAAGAACGTGATGATTATGATCACGAAGAAGATGGTCCTAGAAAACAACAAAAGAATCGAAGTAGTCAAAATCAAGTGAGAAATCAAAGAAATAGTAACTGGAATAACAACAAAAAGAACAAAAAAGGCAGTAACAAGAACAACCGTAATCAGACTCCAAAACCTGTTACAGAGCGTAAATTCCATGAATTGCCAACAGAATTTGAATATACAGATGGTATGACCGTTGCGGAAATCGCAAAACGTATCAAACGTGAACCAGCTGAAATCGTTAAGAAACTTTTCATGATGGGTGTCATGGCCACACAAAATCAATCTTTGGATGGGGAAACAATTGAACTCCTCATGGTGGATTACGGTATCGAAGCCAAACAAAAGGTTGAAGTGGATAATGCCGACATCGAACGTTTCTTTGTCGAAGATGGTTATCTCAATGAAGATGAATTAGTAGAGCGTCCACCAGTTGTAACCATCATGGGACACGTTGACCACGGTAAGACAACCCTTCTAGATACCCTTCGTAACTCTCGTGTTGCGACAGGTGAAGCGGGTGGTATTACTCAGCATATCGGAGCCTACCAAATCGTTGAAAATGGCAAGAAGATTACCTTCCTTGATACACCAGGACACGCGGCCTTTACATCAATGCGTGCGCGTGGTGCATCTGTTACCGATATTACCATCTTGGTCGTAGCGGCAGATGACGGGGTTATGCCTCAGACTATCGAAGCCATCAACCACTCAAAAGCAGCCAACGTTCCAATCATCGTAGCCATCAACAAGATTGATAAACCAGGTGCTAACCCAGAACGTGTTATCGGTGAATTGGCAGAGCATGGAGTTATGTCAACAGCTTGGGGTGGAGACTCTGAATTTGTTGAAATCTCAGCTAAATTCAACCAAAATATCGAAGAGTTGTTGGAAACAGTCCTTCTTGTGGCTGAAATCCAAGAACTCAAGGCAGACCCAACAGTGCGTGCTATCGGTACAGTCATCGAAGCACGTTTGGATAAAGGAAAAGGTGCGGTCGCAACCCTTCTTGTTCAACAAGGTACCTTGAATGTCCAAGACCCAATCGTTGTCGGAAATACCTTCGGTCGTGTCCGTGCTATGACCAACGACCTTGGTCGTCGTGTTAAGGTTGCAGGGCCATCAACACCAGTTTCTATCACAGGTTTGAATGAAGCGCCGATGGCGGGTGACCACTTTGCTGTTTACGAGGATGAAAAATCTGCGCGTGCAGCAGGTGAAGAACGTGCTAAACGTGCCCTTATGAAACAACGTCAAGCTACCCAACGTGTCAGCCTTGAAAACCTCTTTGATACGCTTAAAGCTGGTGAACTCAAGTCTGTTAACGTTATCATCAAAGCCGACGTACAAGGTTCTGTTGAAGCCCTTTCTGCCTCACTTCAGAAGATTGATGTGGAAGGTGTCAAAGTGACCATCGTCCACTCTGCAGTTGGTGCCATCAACGAATCAGACGTGACCCTTGCCGAAGCTTCAAATGCCTTTATCGTTGGTTTCAACGTACGTCCTACACCGCAAGCTCGTCAACAAGCTGAAGCTGACGATGTGGAAATCCGTCTCCACAGCATTATCTACAAGGTTATCGAAGAGATGGAAGAAGCCATGAAAGGGATGCTTGATCCAGAATTCGAAGAAAAAGTTATCGGTGAAGCAGTTATTCGTGAAACCTTCAAGGTGTCTAAAGTGGGAACTATCGGTGGATTCATGGTTATCAACGGTAAGGTTACCCGTGACTCTAAAGTTCGTGTTATCCGTGACGGTGTCGTTATCTATGATGGTGAACTTGCAAGCTTGAAACACTACAAAGACGATGTCAAAGAAGTTACAAATGGCCGTGAAGGTGGATTGATGATTGACGGCTACAATGATATCAAGACTGATGATGTGATTGAGGCCTATGTCATGGAAGAAATCAAGAGATAAGATAAGATTTTTGCTCCTTTCTTAGGTGGTGAGGGACGCAAGCAAACCAATGGTTTCATTGCTTATTTTTGAGCCTAAGGTCTCAAAAATCCCCTGTGATGGGACTGATAAATCAGTTCCATCACTTTCACCACAGCGAAAGAAGCGGATGATTTCAAATTGAACTTCGTTTCAATTTGAAATGAAAATCAATAAATTTAAAATAGCTAGGTCTGCTGGCCTAGCTTTTGGTTCAAAGTAGAGAAAGGAATATCATGGCAAATCATTTCCGTACGGATCGTGTGGGCATGGAAATCAAACGTGAAGTCAACGAGATTTTGCAAAAGAAAGTCCGTGATCCGCGTGTCCAAGGCGTGACCATCACAGATGTTCAGATGCTGGGTGATTTGTCTGTTGCCAAGGTTTACTACACCATTTTGAGTAACCTTGCTTCGGATAATCAAAAAGTCCAAATTGGACTTGAAAAAGCAACTGGTACCATCAAACGTGAACTTGGTCGCAATTTGAAATTGTACAAAATCCCAGATTTGACCTTCGTCAAAGACGAGTCCATCGAGTATGGAAACAAGATTGACGAGATGCTACGCAATCTGGATAAAAACTAAGAAAGAGGGGAAACCCTCTTTTTTGGTGGGGAAATGGCTACAAAACATGCTGGCGGAATCTTTCCAGAGTTAGACATTATTAAAAAGCTTTATAAAATTTAGCTTGTATGATATTATAGGAAATGAAAGAGTGAGATAAAACGATTTTTCAGCGATAGCCAGCAAGGCTGGTATCGTTAATATTTTGAAAGTGTAGTTAAACGAGGGAAGATAATATGGGACTCATAAAAACTCTAGCTAAAACTTACGGGAATTACTTTTTGACCATGCAAGGTGTAAAAGTAATGAAAACGATAAAGAAAGATGATAATGCCGTTGTCGGTCTGGGGAAACTCTTTATTGCAGACAAGTTAATGGATACGGCTCGGTGGCTCATCAAGCCAGAGGATAAGAAATAACTTAAAAATGAAAGAAACTAGCAGGAACTTCACGAGTCTACTGAAAAAGTCATCAACTTGATGGCTTTTTTGTTATACTAGAGATGAGGTGAAATAATGCTTGATAATCAGTTAACTATGGATGTCAGTCCTTATTCTAGTTTGTATGATATCGTAGTTCCTAAAACCCACTTTTTACGTCAGCTAACTGAACTCTGTGATTTTAGCTTTATTTATGATGAACTAGAAAAGAATTATCGTCCCGATTTTGGGCGTAAAGCTTATTCACCGATTATGATGTTCAAATATCTCTTGTTAAAAGATATTTATAAGTTATCAGATGTAGATGTGGTAGGACGTTCCTTGTCAGATATGGCCTTTAAATTTTTTCTTGGTCTAGCTCCTGAAGATTCTGTTATCGAGCCATCCTCTCTGACAAAATTTAGAAAGCTAAGAATTAAAGATGACAAACTGCTTGATGTATTGATTCAGAAGTCTGTTCAAATTGCACTCGAACACAACTTGATTAAGAGTAAGATTCTCATTGTGGATGCCACTCACACCAAAGCTCATTATAATCATAAGAAACCCCAAGAAATTCTTAGAGAGCGTTCAAAAGCTTTACGTAAAACAATTTATCAACATTCAGAAGATATCAAAATAGAATTTCCAAAGAAACCTCAAGAAGATAACCTCAAAGCAGAGTTGACCTATACAGAGGAGTTAATGGCTGTGGTTGAAAAACACGAGGAACTCTTAGCCCTACCGGCTGTTTCTCAAAAGTTCAATTACCTAAGAGAGGCTGTCGAGGACGACTTAGAACATTTGGAAGCTTCTGTTAAGGAGGAGGCTAGGCTCGGACATAAGACAGCCGACAGCTCTTTCTATGGATATAAAAGTCATATCGCTATGACGGATGAACGGATTATTACTGCTTGTGTGGTCACTTCTGGCGAACAAAACGATGGGAAATATTTACCTGAATTATATGCCAAAACAAAGGAAAATAGTCTGGACATCGAGACTATTATTGGTGATGCGGCTTATTCAGGAAAGGACAACATTCAACTAGCGCGCAAAGAAAAGATTCATTTGGTTTCAAAACTGAATCCTTCTGTTTCAAAAGGTTACCGTAAAGAAGAGGATGCGTTTGAATTTAATAAAGATGCAGGGCTATTTGTCTGTCCAGAAGGACACATGGCTGTTCGCAAAGCAAGGACAGGGAAAAAATATCAAAATAAGAATCAAGTTGTCACTCATTACTTTGACATTGAGAAGTGCAAGAGTTGCCTTTCCAAGGAAGGATGTTATAAGGAGGGGGCAAAGTCTAAAACTTATTCAATAGCCATTAAGAGTGACGACCATCTTTTCCAGAAGAAATTTCAGGAAACACCTTATTTTAAAGAAATGGCCAGACATCGCTATAAAATCGAAGCAAAGAATGCCGAACTAAAACAGAGACATGGCTTTGATGTCGCGAGAGCATCGGGTCTTTTCAGCATGGAGTTACAGGCAGCAACAACCATCTTCGTGGTCAATATGAAACGAATTATGGCCTTAATAAATACAAAATAACCGAGGAACTCGCTCAAATTAACGAGAGATTCCTCGGTTTTCATTTCATTAAAAGTAAGAGACTTATTTTTTCAGTGGCCTCGAACTTCACTGCTAGTTTTTTAATCTCTTTCCTTGTGGTATAATAAAAGCAGTAAAATCATTTTAGAACATACAATGGAGGTCGTCATGGACAATATCATCGATGTGTCAATTCCTGTTGCAGAAGTGGTGGATAAGCATCCAGAAGTCTTGGAAATTCTAGTCGAGCTTGGTTTTAAACCTCTTGCCAATCCCTTAATGCGCAATACAGTTGGTCGTAAAGTATCACTTAAACAGGGTTCTAAGCTGGAAGGAACCCCTATGGACAAGATTGTCCGCACACTGGAAGCGAATGGCTACGAAGTGGTTGGATTAGACTAATGGCAGATGAAAGGATTCATGTCCTACGGGATATTTTGTTAGAATTGCATAATGGCGCCTCTCCTGAGTCGGTTCAGGAGCTCTTTGATGCGACCTTTACAGGTGTTTCAGCCATCGAGATTTCCCTCATGGAGCACGAGCTGATGAACTCGGACTCGGGCGTCACTTTTGAAGATGTCATGGAACTCTGTGATGTCCATGCCAATCTTTTTAAAAATGCTATTAAAGGTGTCGAAGTAGAGGATACCGAGCATCCAGGTCACCCAGTTCGTGTCTTCAAGGATGAAAATCTGGCCCTCCGTGCTGCCTTGATTCGCATTCGAAGATTGTTAGATACCTATGAGTCTATGGAAGATGAAGAAATGCTGGCGGAGATGCGCAAGGGTTTGGTCCGTCAAATGGGTCTTGTGGGACAATTTGACATCCATTACCAACGTAAAGAAGAACTCTTCTTTCCTATCATGGAGCGTTATGGGCACGATTCGCCTCCTAAGGTCATGTGGGGAGTGGATGATCAGATCAGGGAACTCTTTCAAACAGCTATAGCGGAAGCCAAATCACTACCTGAAGTGTCGATTAGTATTGTAAAAGAAATTTTTGAAGCCTTTGCGACAGAGTTTGAAAGTATGATTCTCAAGGAAGAGTCCATCCTTCTCATGATTCTCCTTGAGTCCTTTACTCAGGATGACTGGCTTCAGATTGCGGAGGAGAGCGATGCTTATGGTTATGCCATCATCCGTCCGTCTGAGAAATGGGTGCCAGAAAGACAGAGCTTTGTTGAGGAAGATAGTGCAGGGGAGCCTGTGCAGCTAGATACGGCAGAAGGTCAAGTTCAGCAAGTTATCGATACGCCAGAAGGCCAGTTCACCATTACCTTTACCCCTAAGGAAAAGGAAGCAGTGCTGGACCGCCATAGTCAACAGACTTTTGGGAATGGCTATCTTTCAGTCGAGCAGGCCAATCTCATCCTCAATCATCTCCCCATGGAGATTACCTTTGTCAATAAAGACGATATTTTCCAGTATTACAATGACAATACTTCAGCTGATGAGATGATTTTCAAACGGACGCCGTCCCAAGTCGGACGCAATGTTGAACTCTGCCATCCACCTAAGTACTTGGACAAGGTCAAGACTATCATGAAGGGGCTTCGTGAGGGAAGAAAAGACAAGTATGAAATGTGGTTCAAGTCTGAGTCGCGAGGTAAGTTTGTCCACATCACCTACGCTGCAGTGCACGATGAAAACGGAGAATTCCAAGGTGTGCTGGAATACGTTCAGGATATCCAGTCCTACCGTGAGATTGACACGGACTATTTCCGTGGATTAGAATAAGGAGAAAAAATGAGTTACGAACAAGAATTTATGAAGGAATTTGAAGCCTGGGTCAATACCCAGATCATGATCAACGACATGGCGCACAAGGAAAGTCAAAAAGTCTACGAAGAAGACCAAGACGAGCGTGCCAAAGATGCCATGATTCGCTACGAAAGCCGCTTGGATGCTTATCAGTTCTTGCTTGGAAAATTTGAAAATTTCAAAGCAGGCAAAGGATTCCATGATTTGCCAGAAGGCTTGTTTGGTGAGAGAAATTATTAAACGAGATAGATTCTTGATTTTTTACTAAAATCTTGATAGAATATTTATATTAAATCCTTGTCAGAGCAGGGGTTTTTTATTGAAAGGATTTTATCATGTCAAAGAAACTCAATCGTAAAAAACAATTACGAAATAGCCTCCGTCGTGCCGGTGCCTTTTCAAGTACTGTGACTAAGGTTGTAGAAGAGACAAAAAAAGTCGTGAAACGTGCAGAACAGTCAGCAAGCGAAGCTGGTAAGGCTGTTTCTAAAAAAGTTGAACAAGCAGTAGAAGCTACTAAAGAGCAAGCTCAAAAAGTAGCCAATTCTGTAGAAGATTTTGCAGCAAACTTGGGTGGGCTTCCACTTGATCGTGCCAAAACTTTCTATGATGAAGGAATCAAGTCTGCTTCAGATTTCAAAAAATGGACTGAAAAAGAACTCCTTGCCTTGAAAGGAATCGGCCCAGCTACCATCAAGAAATTGAAGGAAAATGGTATCAAGTTCAAGTAATTTTTCTTGTGCCTTGCATTTCCGAAAAAATCTTGCTACAATAGAGCCATTAGAGGTGTTTTGAATCCCACATTTTACAGAAAGTGGCGGTGCTGAGAAGTCCACAAATGTGTCAAAACTAGTTGCTAATGGATGAAAAATTGAAATAAAAGTGTCTTTTTGTTTTAAAGACGAGAGTTGCGGGCAACTGCCCGAAATTGGGTGGTACCGCGGATAAATACATTCGTCCCTGTCATGTAGATGGCAGGGATTTTCTTTTGCGTCTTAGTAAAAGGAGGTTGTTATGAAGCAATCTTTTAAAACAAGTAAACTCTATTATGGTTTTCCTATCTTCATTTTGGGGTATCAAGATCAGAATTTTGGACACAATATTACGACCTGTAGCTCCTCTTATAGCTTGGGAGATTGGCTAGTCATTGGTGTCGGAGCTGAAGAAAATGCAGCTGAGCAGATTAAGCATTATCAACAGTTTACCGTGAATATCCCTGATGAAAATCTCATGCTCGAGATGGAGCAGGCTGGTTTTATCAGTCATCGAGAGAAATTGAAACACCTGGGGCTAGACTACGAGATTTCTGAACAGACTCAGTCTCCGATTTTAGAGGCCTGTCCAGTCGTATTGGACTGTCAGGTAGATCGGATTATCGAGGAAGATGGAATCTGTCATATTTTTGCCAAGATTATCGAGCGACTGATTGATCCAGATCTCTTGGATGAGAAAGGGCATTTTAAAAATGACCGTTTTTCACCGACTTACTTTATGGGGGACGGCCGTCAGCGAGTTTATCGTTATCTAGATGACCGAGTCAATCCCATGGGAAGCTTTATCAAGAAAGCGAGGAAGAAGGATGTCAAGAGCTGAATTACCAGAACGCTTGGAAACAGAACGTCTCGTTTTACGAGTCCGTACTGTGGCGGATGCTGAGGATATCTTTGACTATGCTAGTCGTCCGGAAGTCTCTTACCCAGCAGGCTTTCTACCCGTCAAGACCTTGGAAGATGAGGTTTACTATCTAGAGCATATCCTTCCCGAACGCAATCAAAAGGAAAATCTCCCAGCAGGCTATGGGATTGTCGTCAAAGGAACCGATAAAGTCATTGGTTCTGTTGACTTCAACCATCGCCATGCGGATGATGTGCTAGAGCTTGGCTATACCTTGCATCCAGACTATTGGGGTCGAGGCTATGTACCAGAAGCAGCGTTTGCCTTGATTGACTTAGCCTTTAAAGATTTGGATCTTCACAAGATTGAGCTGACTTGTTTTGGTTATAATGTCCAAAGTCAACGAGTCGCAGAAAAACTTGGATTTACCCTCGAAGCTCGAATCCGAGACCGTAAAGATGTTCAAGGAAACCGCTGTGACAGTCTGATATATGGCTTGCTGAGGAGTGAGTGGGAGGTGATTTGATGCATCTTTTCATCATTGGTGCTCCGGCCTCAGGAAAAATGACGATTGGTCAAGAACTATCTCGACTGACGGATGCTACCCTCTTTTATAACCATCAAGCCATCGATTTTGCACTAGAAATCTATCAGGATTATACCGAGGAGATGTGGGAATTTGTTCGTGGAATTACCTTTTCTTTCCTTGGAGCAAGTGCAAGAAATCAGCGATCAGTAATTTTAACAGACGTAATTGATTTTTCAAATCAGTACCAGCTGCTGTATTTGAAGCAAATTCAGGATTTATTGGATAACTTTCATCAAGAGATTCTGTTTGTTGAGTTGGAAACAAGTCTTGAGGAGCGTTTACGTCGAAATCAAACGGAGAATCGATTAAAGTACAAACCCTTAAAACGACATATTGAGGTATCTGAAAGAGAAATTTTAGAGACCGCTGAAACACTTCAATTAAATTCCCAACATCAACCGAATGAGTTGCACCACTACCTTAAAATAAATAATACGAGTTTGACTGCAAAAGAAGCTGCTAAGCAAATTCAAAATAAAATGAACAAAATAGAGAAAGGACAAACACATGTCTAAAGAACTTTCACCTAAATACAATCCAGCCGAAGTGGAGGCTGGTCGTTATCAAAAATGGCTTGATGCGGATGTTTTCAAGCCTTCAGGCGATCAAAAGGCTAAGCCTTATTCAATCGTCATTCCACCACCAAACGTAACTGGTAAGCTTCACCTTGGTCACGCTTGGGATACGACTTTGCAGGATATTATCATCCGTCAAAAACGCATGCAAGGTTTTGATACGCTTTGGCTTCCGGGGATGGACCACGCGGGGATTGCCACTCAGGCTAAAGTTGAGGAGCGCTTGCGTGGTGAGGGCATCAGCCGATATGACCTGGGTCGTGAAAAATTCTTGGAAAAAGTCTGGGAATGGAAAGACGAATATGCCACTACCATCAAGGAACAATGGGGCAAGATGGGGCTCTCTGTAGACTACTCTCGCGAGCGTTTCACTCTTGACGAAGGCTTGTCGAAAGCCGTTCGCAAGGTCTTTGTGGACCTTTACAAGAAAGGCTGGATCTACCGTGGTGAGTTTATCATCAACTGGGACCCAGCAGCTCGCACAGCCCTTTCTGATATTGAGGTGATTCACAAGGATGTCGAAGGTGCCTTCTACCACATGAATTACATGCTGGAAGACGGTTCACGCGCCCTTGAAGTTGCCACAACTCGTCCTGAGACTATGTTTGGGGACGTTGCCGTTGCGGTCAATCCAGAAGACCCACGCTACAAGGACTTGATTGGTCAAAACGTCATCCTTCCAATCGCTAATAAACTAATCCCAATCGTTGGGGATGAGCATGCAGATCCTGAGTTTGGTACTGGTGTTGTTAAAATCACACCTGCTCACGATCCAAACGACTTCTTGGTTGGTCAACGCCACAACTTGCCACAAGTCAATGTTATGAACGATGACGGAACTATGAATGACTTGGCTTTCGAATTTGCAGGCATGGACCGTTTTGAAGCTCGTAAGGCAGTCGTTGCTAAGCTGGAAGAAATCGGTGCCCTCGTTAAAATCGAAAAACGTGTCCACAGCGTTGGTCACTCAGAGCGTACAGGTGTAGTGGTTGAGCCACGCTTGTCTACTCAATGGTTTGTGAAGATGGACCAATTGGCTAAGAATGCCATTGCCAACCAAGACACAGAGGACAAGGTTGAATTCTACCCACCTCGTTTCAACGATACCTTCCTCCAATGGATGGAAAATGTCCACGACTGGGTAATCTCTCGTCAGCTTTGGTGGGGTCACCAAATCCCTGCTTGGTACAATGCTGAGGGTGAAATGTACGTCGGTGAAGAAGCTCCAGAAGGTGACGGATGGACTCAGGACGAAGACGTCTTGGATACGTGGTTCAGTTCTGCCCTCTGGCCATTCTCAACCATGGGCTGGCCTGATGTCGACTCAGCAGATTTCAAACGTTACTTCCCAACATCAACTCTGGTAACAGGTTATGACATCATCTTCTTCTGGGTGTCTCGTATGATCTTCCAATCTTTGGAATTCACTGGTCGTCAGCCATTCCAAAACGTGCTTATTCACGGTCTCATTCGTGACGAGCAAGGACGCAAGATGTCTAAATCTCTTGGTAACGGGATTGACCCAATGGATGTTATCGAGAAATATGGTGCCGATGCCCTTCGCTGGTTCCTTTCAAACGGTTCTGCACCAGGTCAAGACGTGCGCTTCTCTTACGAGAAAATGGATGCTTCATGGAACTTCATTAACAAGATCTGGAACATCTCTCGCTACATCCTCATGAACAATGAAGGTTTGACCCTTGAGCAAGCAACTGCCAATGTCGAAAAAGTGGTCAACAAGGAAGCTGGAAATGTCACAGACCGCTGGATTCTCCACAACCTCAATGAAACCATCGGCAAAGCTACTGCCAACTTTGACAAGTTTGAATTTGGTGTGGCTGGGCACATCCTCTACAACTTCATCTGGGATGAGTTCGCGGACTGGTACGTTGAGTTGACCAAGGAAGTCCTTTACAGCGATAATGAAGAAGAGAAAGTCATCACACGTTCTGTCCTTCTTTATACTTTGGACAAGATCCTTCGCCTTCTCCACCCAATCATGCCATTCGTGACAGAGGAAATCTTTGGACAAATCTCAGAAGGCTCTATCGTGACAGCAGAATACCCAACTGTCAACCCAGCCTTTGAAGACCTTGTTGCCCACACTGGTGTGGAAAGCCTCAAAGACTTGATTCGTGCCGTTCGTAATGCGCGTGCTGAAGTAAACGTAGCTCCAAGCAAGCCTATCACCATCCTTGTTAAGACTAGCGATAGTGACTTGGAAGCCTTCTTTAACAGCAATGTCAACTACATCAAACGCTTCACAAATCCAGAACACTTGGAAATCGCATCAACCATCCCTGCACCTGAACTCGCTATGTCAAGCGTCATCACAGGAGCAGAAATCTACCTGCCGCTCGCAGACCTTCTTAATGTCGAAGAAGAGCTAGCTCGTCTCGACAAGGAACTCGCTAAATGGCAAAAAGAACTGGACATGGTCGGCAAGAAGCTCTCTAACGAACGCTTCGTAGCCAATGCCAAACCAGAAGTCGTCCAAAAAGAACGCGACAAACAAGCCGACTACCAAGCTAAATACGATGCGACCGTAGCACGTATTGATGAGATGAAGAAGTTGGTGAAATAAACATAGAAACACGGTGATGAGCCGTGTTTTTTTGGTATAATAGTCTTACTAGAGTTTAAAAAGGATAAATTATGATTAATGTAATTGATTTATTTTCTGGGGCTGGAGGTTTAACCTTTGGTTTTCAGAAAAAAATTGAAAATAATGTTTTTGTTTCTAGAGAAGATTTTAATATTCGATTTGCTAATGAGTTTAATTCTGATGCTGCTGAAGCATTTAGACAAAATTATCCAAAGATTACCATGATAGAAGATGATATTGCGAATATTGATAAATTATTTTTGAAGAAAAATGGAATCAATTTTAAAGGAGTTGATTTAGTTATAGGTGGTCCACCATGTCAATCATTTAGCACGGTTGGCAAGAGACAGTATGATAAGAGAGCAAAAATGTACCGTGAATATAGAAGGATACTTTCATTTATCCAACCTAAAATGTTTGTTTTTGAAAATGTTTATGGTTTGTTAACCATGAAAAACGAGCAAAATGGACCAATTATTCGAAATGTAAAAGAAAGTTTTAAAGATTTATCTAGCTTTGGAGATGTTCATGGATATAAAGTTTATACAAAATTACTTAATGCTAAGGATTACGGTGTTCCACAAAATAGAGAACGCGTCTTTTTGATTGGTGTAAGAAATGATTTAAATATTGAGTTTGAATGGAGTTTTCCAGAAAAGTGTACTTCTGAAAATCCCTTCAATTTAAGAGATGCTATTGGAGATTTACCTAGTTTAGGAAATAATGACAGAGCGGACCAATATGTGGAAGATCCACAAACAGATTATCAAATTTTAATGAGAGGTAATCAAGATCAATTATTTAATCATGTAAGTCGTAATCATGGACAAAGATTGCAGAAAATTATGGCTGTACTTAAGGAAGGACAAGGTAAGAATGATATAAATAGAATGGTAGAAGATGGATTGTTAGATAGAGAACTATATTTAACCTCAGGATATCGTAATACTTATGGTCGATTGTGGTGGGATAGACCTTCAACAACCATAACAAATAATTTATCAACACCATCTTCCTTACGGTGCATTCATCCTAGTCAAAATAGAGCTTTGACTGCAAGGGAAGGTGCAAGAATACAGTCTTTTCCAGATAATTATAAGTTTGTCGGAGGTCTACAAGCAATTAATACCCAGATTGGAAATGCTGTTCCTCCAATTTTAAGTATTCATTTAGCTAATAGAATAAAAGATTTCTTTGAAGAAAATAATTTGTAAAAAGGAATTAATATGTCAGAAAAAAATACAATACAATTCAATTTTTCATACTATGCTTTGAATTTACTTGGTAAACAAATGTATACTAATAGATGGAGTGCTATTTCTGAACTTGTAGCAAATGGATTAGATGCTGGTGCAACAAATGTAAAATTATATATTAATTCTATTAATAAGAAAAAATCTATTTTGGAAATAATAGATAATGGAAGTGGCATGTCTTATAATGACTTAGCTACAAAATATGCATTAATAGGCAGGAATAAGCGTTTGTCTGAAAATGAATTGTCAGATAAAATTAAAGGACGCAAGGGGATAGGTAAACTAGCTACGTTATTTCTATCTAAAAAGTACTATATTGTTTCAAAAAAAGCGGGTGTCACAACTGCATGGATGTTAGATTCAACTGATAAAAATGATAATGATGTTCCAGAGTTAATAAGAGTAAATGCTTCGGAAGTTGGAATTGAAAATAGAGAATTATGGGAACAATATGATACAGGAACTCTTGTTAAATTAGTAGATGTGAATATGTCAGGATTTGCTGAGACAAAATTCGAATCTTTAAAACTTCGCTTGGCTGATTACTATCTTTTAGATAATATTAATGCTGGGATAGAAGTTGCCTATATAACAGATTCTCGGCAAAGAAGAACATTTGAAAAAGTAGAGAAAAAAATAGCGTTCAAAAACTTTTTTGCCTTTTTTGAAAATGATTTAGAAAATAATTTATCCAATAAGTTATCGAAAAGTGTACTAATTCCAAATAGCAAATATCCTGAGTTTAGGACCAAACGTAGGGATGTTGTCAAATTTTCAAAAGAAGATTTTAAAAATATAGAAGGTAGAGAAAGGTTCATAACTACTTCTGGAAAATCTAAGTTTTTTCCTTATGAATTAAAAGGTTGGATTGGTATCCATTCGACAATAAATACAAATGAGGCTAGGCAAAATGATCCAAATTTTGTAAAAAATGATGTTCACAAACCTAACAGGTTGAAATTATATGTCCGTGATAAGTTAGCAGTGGAAAATTTTCTTGAGTATTTAGATAATACTCAAGCTATGAGAGTCTATTTAGAAGGAGAAATATCCTTCGATATCTTGGATAATGATGAACTTGAAGATATTTCAACATCCTCTCGTGAAGGATTTTCAAGAGAAGATGAACGAGTTAAGCTACTAATTAATATTTTGAAACCAATTATTAGTAAGTTAATTAGTGAAAGAAATAAAATTGCTACGCAAATTAGTGCTGAAGATCGCATGGAAGATGAAAGAAAACTTGAAATAGAGAGGGAAGAAAGAAGGAAAGAAAGAGAGGCTCGACGACAGGAAGAAAGAGAAAAAAGAATAGCTGAACAAAAGGTTGAGATACTGGAACAAAAAAATGAACACTTGATAGAAACAAATGATCAATTAGAAACACAAAATACCCTTCAAAAAGTAATGTTACAAGAAAAAGATCCAGAAAAACAGGAATTATTTGTTCATGAATTAAATACAATTAGCGATAACTTAGTTTATACAATTAGTGATTTAGCTGAAGATTTTCGAAAAACTAATGAATATGATAGAGTCAGTGAATATATTATTGATTTTAAAAGAAGTGCGGATCGTCTTAGTACTATAAAAAGACAGTTTTTGAAATTAGGTACTTATGATTTAATAGGTAAGCAACTAATTGATATTAAGTCATATTTAAAGAGCTATCTTAAGGTTAGTCCACATAGAAACAGGATTATTGATGAGATAGGTCCTGGAGAATATGGAAAAGAAATAGATGTTTTTGAGTTTGCAATTTTAGTAGACAATTTAATTTCAAATGCTATTGATAACGGTGCAACCTTTATAAAGTGTTCTTTTTTAGATAATGAAAATAAATTTGTTATTAGCTCAGACACAGCACCAATAAAGATAGAACCTATTGAAAAGATATTTGACCTAGGAATCAGTTCAAAAAATTTTGGAACAGGTGTCGGATTATATTTGGTTAAAGAAATTTGTGACGAGTACAACTGGGAAATATATGTATCGCAAGATGCATTAACTGTTAATTTTGAAATAAAAATGGGGTAACTGAAATTGAGAAATGAAGTGAGAGTAATTTGGCTAGAAGATTCTATAACTGGTGCGAATAGAAGGTCTCATCAGGGAAGAGTTGAAGCGGTAGAACAACATATACAATCTAAGGGATACCAACCTATTATCAAAGTTGTTACTAATATTAGTGAAGCAAAAGACTTATTGACGACAAGAGGTGGGGAACAACGATATGACTTTTTTATTTCTGACTTTGATTTAGGGGGAGGAGTAGATGCTGAAAAGGGTTTAGATTATTTAGTTGAAGTGAGAAAATCAAAAAATTATAAGCGTTTTTTTGTATTATATTCTCGAAATGAGTATTCAACAATATCTCAAAAAGTTGTTGAAAAATTGCAAGATGAGAATAATATTAACCTTTTTACTAATTTTTCATTTATATCTATTGCGGTAGATGATAAGAATTCGGTTGAAGATGTTAAACAGAAATTTAAAGATTCTATAGATATTGGATTAGCTAGATGGGACGAATTAAACGCTATTCGAGGAATGTATATGTGTGAACATGCTGAGATCGAATATCATTTAAGAGAAAAAGGGATAGCTGGCAAGTATGATGAACAGATAGGTTATTTTTGTACAAAAGAGAATATTCCTCAAGATATTCATACATTGTGGAATGAACAAAGAAAGATTCGAAACGCTTTAGCACATGTTAGGGAAGCATTTGATCATAGAAAAAAATGCTTCTATATTGTATCTAATGAAGATCCCAGGATAAAAATATTTGAAAATGATTTAGATACACACAGAAGTAAGTTAAGAGATTTGAGAGAGAAACTAGATTTATAGAAGTAGGAAGCTGTATAACAAACTTAGTCAATTTGCTTCTATATCTCCACCTCACGATGCCATCGGCTGGGTAGCAAAGAAATAAAAGTCCGTTTTAGACTAATTTCCACTTCGGTTAGGCAAGTGGAAGTTACTGTGAGAAGTTACCCAGTTCAAATCAACTAACTTTCTTCCCCTTAACCTTTGACTATTCTGCAAAATTATCGTAAAATAAAGAGTAAATGATAAAATGAGGTCAGAGTCTGTTCGCTCTGGCGATAGTAATATAAATGAGGAGAAACGCTTTGGAATTAGAAGTATTTGCTGGACAAGAAAAAAGTGAACTATCTATGATTGAGGTAGCGCGTGCTATCTTGGAACTTCGTGGTCGCGACCATGAGATGCATTTTAGCGATCTTGTAAACGAAATTCAAAACTACCTTGGAACATCAAACAGCGATATCCGTGAAGCTTTGCCTTTGTTCTACACAGAGTTGAACTTTGACGGTAGCTTCATCTCACTTGGAGACAACAAATGGGGTCTTCGTTCATGGTATGGTGTGGACGAAATCGACGAAGAAATCATTGCTCTTGAAGAAAATGACGACGATGAAGTAGCACCAAAAGCTAAGAAAAAACGCGTCAATGCCTTCATGGATGGCGATTCAGATGCTATTGACTACAATGCAGATGATCCAGAAGATGAAGATGCATACGAAGCTGATCCAGCACTTTCATACGATGATGAAAATCCAGATGATGAGAAAAATGAAGTGGAAGCTTACGATGCAGAAATCAACGAAATCGCCCCAGATGACTTGGGTGAAGACGTGGATCTCAACGAAGAAGACGATGAGTTTTCAGACGATGATTCTGAAAACGTCGAGGAATAAAAGTTAGCTATTGACAATTATCCTATTTTTAGGTATCATATTGTTCGGGCACCTCTTTTAGAGGTCGGGGCTCCCTAGTTCTTAGGGAGCTATTTTTGTTTTTCAAGAAGGTATCTTCTTGTATTTTGGTTGTGAATCTGGTGCAGTCGTTCCAGATTATTCTTATTAGTAGGGTCTTGTTTTCTATGTCCCCTCGTAGTTGACAAGACCTTGAGCATTTTAGAAAGAGGAATCTATGTCAACGAAATATATTTTTGTAACTGGTGGTGTGGTATCGTCTATTGGGAAAGGGATTGTCGCAGCGAGTCTGGGCCGTCTCTTGAAAAATCGTGGTCTCAAAGTAACCATTCAAAAATTTGACCCTTATATCAATATTGATCCGGGAACTATGAGCCCTTACCAGCACGGAGAAGTCTTTGTGACAGATGATGGAGCTGAGACAGATTTGGACTTGGGCCACTATGAACGTTTCATCGATATCAATCTCAACAAATATTCCAACGTGACAACTGGTAAAATTTACAGTGAAGTTCTTCGTAAGGAACGTCGTGGAGAATACCTTGGGGCAACTGTTCAGGTTATCCCTCATATCACAGATGCTTTGAAAGAAAAAATCAAGCGTGCCGCTCTAACGACTGATTCTGATGTCATTATTACAGAGGTGGGTGGAACAGTAGGAGATATCGAGTCCTTGCCATTCTTAGAGGCTCTTCGTCAGATGAAGGCAGATGTGGGGGCGGATAATGTTATGTACATCCATACAACCTTGCTTCCTTATCTCAAGGCTGCTGGTGAAATGAAGACCAAACCAACTCAACACTCTGTAAAAGAATTGCGTGGATTGGGAATCCAGCCAAATATGTTGGTTATTCGTACAGAAGAGCCAGCTGGTCAAGGAATTAAAAATAAACTGGCCCAGTTCTGTGATGTGGCACCAGAAGCCGTTATCGAATCGTTGGATGTTGAACACCTTTACCAAATTCCATTGAACTTGCAGGCACAAGGTATGGATCAAATTGTCTGTGACCATTTGAAATTAGACGCACCAGTAGCAGATATGACAGAATGGTCAGCCATGGTGGACAAGGTCATGAACCTCAAGAAACAAGTTAAGATTTCCCTTGTTGGTAAGTATGTGGAGTTGCAAGATGCTTATATCTCAGTGGTCGAAGCCTTGAAACACTCTGGTTATGCCAATGACGCAGAAGTTAAAATCAATTGGATCAATGCCAATGATGTGACAGCAGAGAATGTGGCGGAACTCTTGTCTGATGCGGACGGAATCATCGTACCAGGTGGTTTTGGCCAACGTGGTACTGAAGGGAAAATTCAAGCCATTCGCTATGCGCGTGAGAATGATGTTCCAATGTTGGGAGTCTGCTTGGGAATGCAGTTGACATGTATCGAGTTTGCTCGTCACGTTTTGGGACTTGAAGGTGCTAATTCTGCAGAGCTTGCACCAGAAACAAAATACCCTATCATTGATATCATGCGTGATCAGATTGATGTTGAGGATATGGGGGGAACCCTTCGCTTGGGACTTTATCCATCTAAGTTGAAACGTGGCTCTAAGGCAGCGGCTGCTTATCACAATCAAGAAGTGGTGCAACGTCGTCACCGTCACCGCTATGAGTTTAACAACGCCTTCCGTGATCAGTTTGAAGCAGCAGGCTTTGTCTTCTCAGGTGTTTCTCCAGACAATCGTTTGGTAGAAATCGTGGAAATTCCAGAAAATAAATTCTTTGTAGCTTGTCAGTATCACCCTGAACTGTCAAGCCGTCCAAATCGTCCAGAAGAACTCTACACTGCCTTTGTGACTGCAGCAGTTGAGAACAGTAATTAGCAAGACCAAAACCTTTGAGAACAATCTCAGAGGTTTTTTGCTTGCATATTTAGGATATGAGTTGCAAAATAAAAACATAGTGATATAATTAACATAACAACGACTAAGGAGGAACTACAATGAAAAAAATCACATTATTTGGTTTGTCTCTAGCTGGTCTAGCTTTACTGGCTTTTCCTCATTCAGGGCAGGCATTTGAACTTAAAGAAGAATGGGTTGTTAAGTGTGGAGTACAGTATCAAGATGGCAAGATTCTTCGGTTTAATAATGGTCATGAAGTGGATATTAAAGTCTTGGATTTGCCAAAAACCGAGAAAATCGAGTGGACGGTCAGTCTCAATGGTCAAGATCAGACAGTCAATTTTCTAGGCCAAGAAAAGGACAAGTCTATGATTGGTGTCGAGGGACGTTACCTGAATTTCTATGTTCCATATGGCTATAGAGGAGATATCAAGGTAGAAGCCAAGAGCGGAAGCGAAGTGAAGACCTGGTCAACGAAAGTTGTGGATGATATTCATAATGATAGTGGAAAGAGAGGCTACTATCGTATTGAAGAATCAAATGATCAATACACTTACCTCGGTGCTAAATGGGATTATCAAACCAAGACTTACACTGCTACATTACCAGAGACTGTCAATGGTCAAAAAGTCTTTGCTTGGGCAGACTATGGCAATGGCGAGTTGAAGCTTGAAAAACTAAAAATTATCAGTCGTAAATATGATGGAGGATCTTTCAAAGAACTTTATCCGATTGTAAAAGCCGAAAGCTGGCTAAAATCAAACCAAAACTGGTACTATCAAAAACAAGGTCAATTAGTGCAGAAGGATTGGGTTAAGGACAAGGGAACTTGGTACTTTATGAATGATCAAGGAGTCATGTTCAATCAAACTTGGCTTTATCAAGGTAGCAACTGGTATGCCTTTAAATCATCAGGAGCTATGATTGCGAGTTACTGGCTTTACGACCAAGGCAAGTGGTACTACTTATCAACTTCAGGAGCCATGAAAGCAAGCACTTGGGTTTATGATAAGGGAGAATGGTATTATGTAAGTTCTTCTGGTGCCATGCTTGCGAATGATTGGATCAAAGACAATGGTAAGTGGTATTATCTAGCTTCATCAGGTAAGATGCTTCGCAATACCTACACCCCTGATGGTTACTATGTAGATGCCAGTGGTGCTTGGAAATAAGAATAAGAAGTCCTTTTCCTTTAAGGAAGAGGCTTTTTACTTGCTTTTCTGCTGCTTCCTCATTTGTCCTGAAGCGTTTTTTGTGTTAAAATGAATGGTATGAAAGCTAAAAAAATGTGGATGGCGGGTCTGGCTCTGCTAGGTATTGGAAGCCTTGCCCTTGCTACGAAAAAAGTTGCAGATGACCGTAAGCTCATGAAGACTCAGGAAGAGTTGACAGCGATTGTGCGAGACCATTTTTCATATATGGGAGAAATTGCGACCCTCTATGTTCAAGTTTATGAAAGCAGTCTGGAGAGCTTGGTTGGTGGCGTCATTTTTGAGGATGGCCGTCATTATACCTTTGTCTATGAAAATGAAGACCTAGTCTATGAGGAGGAAGTCTTATGATACAACCAGCAAGTTTAGAAGAATTGGCATCTTTAGTAGAAAAAGATGGTAAGAAAGTCTTCCTTTTTGTGGCGGACTGGTGTGGCGATTGTCGTTATATTTATCCTGCCTTGCCAGAAATTGAGGAGACCAATCCAGAGTTCACCTTTATTCGGGTGGACCGGGACCAGTACATGGATTTGGCCAAACTCTGGGATGTTTACGGGATTCCTAGCCTTGTTGTTCTAGAAAAGGACAAGGAAATCGGCCGTTTTGTCAATCGCGACCGTAAAAGTAAGGAACAAATTAACGATTTTTTGGCAGGACTGAAATAGGAGAAAATAGAAACAATGATTTTTACATATAACAAAGAACATGTCGGTGATGTCCTTATGGTCATCGTGAAAAACAGCGCAGATGCCAAACTGGATATGGAACGCAAAGGAAATGTAGCCCGTGTTTTTCTAAAAGATACTGGGGAAACAGTAGCTTGGAATATTTTCGAAGTTTCAAGTTTGTTTGAAATTGCAGAGCGAGGTCAAGTCTTTTTGACAGATGAGCAAGTCGCTCGTTTGAACCAAGAATTGCAGGCAGAAGGCTTTGCAGAAGAAATTGTTAATGACAAGGAACCTAAGTTTGTTGTTGGTGAGATTGTCGAGATGGTAGCTCATCCAGATAGTGACCACCTCAACATCTGCCAAGTTGCAGTCGCAAGTGACAAGACAGTGCAAATCGTTGCAGGGGCTCCTAATGCGCGTGTTGGGTTGAAAACCATTGTAGCTCTTCCAGGAGCAATGATGCCAAAAGGCAATCTCATTTTTCCAGGCGAGCTTCGTGGCGAAAAGAGTTTTGGCATGATGTGTAGTCCTCGTGAATTGCATCTGCCAAATGCTCCGCAAAAACGTGGTGTTATTGAATTATCAGAAGATCAAGTTGTCGGAACACCATTTGACCCAGCCAAACACTGGACTGCCTAAGAAGTTGTTAATATCTGATAGACCAGATAGAAGGAAATAAGATGGCAAAAAATGTAGTGATTACAGGAGCGACATCAGGCATTGGTGAAGCGATTGCGCGTGCTTATCTGGAGCAGGGGGAGAATGTCGTTCTAACAGGACGACGGACAGACAGACTAGAAGCCCTCAAATCGGAGTTTGTAGCAACCTATCCAAATCAAACAGTTTGGACCTTTCCACTAGATGTCACGGATATGACGATGGTCAAGACTGTCTGCTCTGATATTCTAGAAACGATAGAGCAGATTGATATATTGGTCAATAACGCTGGACTAGCTCTTGGCTTGGCACCCTATCAGGACTATGAAGAGTTGGATATGCTGACCATGTTGGATACCAATGTCAAAGGTTTGATGGCGGTTACTCGCTGTTTCTTGCCAACAATGGTAAAAGCCAATCAAGGTCATATTATCAATATGGGGTCAACTGCAGGAATCTATGCTTATGCGGGTGCTGCTGTTTACTCAGCCACCAAGGCAGCGGTTAAGACCTTTTCAGATGGACTGCGAATTGATACCATTGCAACGGATATCAAGGTGACAACCATTCAGCCTGGAATTGTTGAAACAGATTTTTCTACAGTGCGTTTTCATGGTGACAAAGAGCGGGCTGCGACGGTCTATCAGGGAATTGAGGCCTTGCAAGCTCAGGATGTTGCAGACACAGTAGTCTATGTGACCAGTCAACCTCGTCGTGTGCAGATTACAGATATGACCATTATGGCCAATCAACAGGCGACAGGTTTCATGGTTCATAAAAAATAAAAAATTTTCTCGAAAAGTTACAAATTTCTGTAACTTTTTTTGATTTCCTACGAATAGATAAGTAGGAGGAAGAAAATATGTATAATAAAGTTATTATGATTGGACGTTTAACGTCTACACCAGAATTGCACAAAACCAACAATGACAAGTCAGTTGCGCGAGCAACCATTGCTGTGAATCGTCGTTACAAAGACCAAAATGGTGAACGCGAAGCGGATTTTGTTAATATGGTTTTATGGGGAAGACTAGCAGAAACATTGGCAAGCTACGCAACCAAAGGCAGTCTTATTTCCGTGGATGGAGAATTGCGTACCCGTCGCTTCGAGAAAAATGGCCAGATGAACTATGTGACCGAGGTACTTGTGACAGGATTCCAACTCTTGGAAAGCCGAGCCCAACGTGCCATGCGAGAAAATAACGCAGGACAGGATTTGGCAGATCTAGTCTTGGAAGAGGAAGAATTGCCATTTTAAGCATTGAAAAGTCTGAGTTGGTCTCAGGCTTTTTATCTTGAGAAAGTCAGACTTTTTTCTTGACTATTTCTGACCAAGTGATACAATAGAACTATGAATTAGCACTCAAGTGCAAAGAGTGCTAATAATATCTATCTCATTATGGAGGAAATCAGATGTTGAAACCATTAGGAGACCGTGTGGTCTTGAAAATCGAAGAAAAAGAACAAACTGTTGGAGGATTTGTCCTTGCAGGTTCAGCCCAAGAAAAAACAAAAACAGCTCAAGTTGTAGCTACTGGACAAGGGGTTCGTACCTTAAACGGTGATTTGGTGGCTCCAAGTGTCAAGCCTGGCGACCGTGTCTTAGTTGAAGCCCATGCAGGTATTGATGTCAAAGATGGCGATGAGAAGTACATCATCGTTGGCGAAGCGAACATTTTGGCTATCATTGAAGAATAGAAGGAGAAAGTAAGTATGTCAAAAGAAATTAAATTTTCATCTGATGCTCGTTCAGCTATGGTTCGTGGTGTCGATATCCTTGCAGACACTGTTAAAGTAACCTTAGGACCAAAAGGTCGTAACGTTGTTCTTGAAAAATCATTCGGTTCACCTTTGATTACCAATGATGGTGTGACCATTGCCAAAGAAATCGAGTTGGAAGATCATTTTGAAAATATGGGTGCCAAATTGGTATCAGAAGTAGCTTCAAAAACCAATGATATCGCAGGTGACGGGACTACAACTGCAACTGTTTTGACCCAAGCGATCGTCCGCGAAGGAATCAAAAACGTCACAGCAGGCGCAAATCCAATCGGCATTCGTCGTGGAATTGAAATAGCAGTTGCTGCAGCAGTAGAAGCCTTGAAAAACAATGCCATCCCAGTTGCTAATAAAGAAGCCATCGCTCAGGTTGCTGCCGTGTCTTCTCGTTCTGAAAAAGTTGGTGAGTACATCTCTGAAGCCATGGAAAAAGTTGGCAAAGATGGAGTCATCACTATCGAAGAGTCACGTGGTATGGAAACAGAACTTGAAGTTGTGGAAGGTATGCAGTTTGACCGTGGTTACCTTTCACAGTACATGGTAACAGATAGCGAAAAAATGGTAGCTGACCTTGAAAATCCATACATTTTGATTACCGATAAGAAGATCTCAAATATCCAAGAAATCTTGCCACTCCTAGAAAGTATTCTCCAAAGCAATCGTCCACTCTTAATTATTGCGGATGATGTGGATGGCGAAGCTCTTCCAACTCTTGTTTTGAACAAGATTCGTGGAACTTTCAACGTAGTAGCTGTTAAGGCACCTGGATTTGGTGACCGTCGCAAAGCCATGCTTGAAGACATTGCCATCTTGACAGGCGGAACAGTTATCACAGAAGACCTTGGTCTTGAGTTGAAAGATGCGACAATTGAAGCTCTTGGTCAAGCAGCGAGAGTAACTGTGGACAAAGATAGCACTGTTATCGTAGAAGGTGCTGGAAATCCTGAAGCGATTTCTCACCGTGTTGCGGTTATCAAGTCTCAAATCGAAACCACAACTTCTGAATTTGACCGTGAAAAATTGCAAGAACGCTTGGCGAAATTGTCAGGTGGTGTAGCGGTTATTAAGGTCGGAGCTGCAACTGAGACTGAGTTGAAAGAAATGAAACTCCGCATCGAAGATGCCCTCAACGCTACTCGTGCAGCCGTTGAAGAAGGTATCGTTGCAGGTGGTGGAACAGCCCTTGTAAATGTTATCCCAGCCGTGGCTGATTTGGAATTGATAGGAGACGAAGCAACGGGTCGCAATATTGTTCTTCGTGCTTTGGAAGAACCTGTTCGTCAGATCGCCCACAATGCAGGATTTGAAGGATCTATCGTTATCGATCGTTTGAAAAATGCCGAACTTGGTACAGGTTTCAACGCAGCAACTGGCGAATGGGTCAACATGATTGATCAAGGGATTATCGACCCAGTTAAAGTGAGCCGTTCAGCCCTACAAAATGCAGCATCTGTAGCCAGCTTGATTTTGACAACAGAAGCAGTCGTAGCTAATAAACCAGAACCAGCAGCCCCAGCTCCAGCAATGGATCCAAGCATGATGGGCGGCATGATGTAAGTTTTCTATAGAAAACAACTTATAAAAAACAAAAGGAGGGAATGCCTATTCCTCCTTTTTATGCTATTCACTTCTAAATAGATTTGAGCTCTCCTAATTTATATGATAAAATAAGACTAGAAAAAGGAGAAGAACATGATCGATGTAGAAGAAATTCTGAGCAAGATGAACCCCAATCAGAAGATTAATTATGACCGTGTCATGCAGAAGATGGTACAAGTATGGGAGAAAAATGAGCAACGGCCAACTATTCTCATGCATGTTTGCTGTGCCCCTTGCAGTACCTATACTCTAGAATATTTGACTAAGTATGCAGACGTGACCATTTATTTTGCCAATTCTAATATCCATCCCAAGGCAGAATACCATAAGCGTGCCTATGTGACTAAAAAGTTTGTCAGTGATTTCAATGAGCGAACTGGCAATAACGTTCAATATCTAGAAGCTCCTTATGAACCTAACGAATATCGTAAACTGGTTCGAGGTTTGGAAGAGGAGCCTGAAGGTGGCGACCGTTGTAAGGTTTGCTTTGACTACCGACTGGATAAGACGGCGCAAGTGGCTATGGACTTGGGCTTTGACTACTTTGGCTCAGCCTTGACCATCAGTCCTCATAAGAATTCTCAAACCATTAATAGTATCGGAATCGATGTGCAAAAAATTTATACAACCCACTATCTTCCAAGTGATTTCAAGAAAAATCAAGGCTACAAACGTTCGGTAGAGATGTGTGAAGAGTATGATATCTATCGTCAATGTTATTGTGGATGCGTCTATGCAGCCCAGGCTCAGAATATTGATTTGGTTCAGGTTAAGAAAGATGCCACAGTTTTCTTGCTGGATAAGGATGTTGAAAAAGACTATTCCCATATCAAATTTACAGTTACAAAATTAGATATATAGGCTCTTTGTCAACTGTAGTGGGTTGAATAAAAGCTAAAACCGAGAAAGGACAAATTTCGTCCTTTCTTTTTTGAT
>NZ_JASOOK010000019.1:0-35061 GCF_030217725.1 Streptococcus sp. UMB1203
GCGGGTGTAGTTTAGTGGTAAAACTACAGCCTTCCAAGCTGTTGTCGCGAGTTCGATTCTCGTCACCCGCTTTGAACTTTGTTCAAATTACATTACCAAGTTTTAACTTGGGCGCGTAGCTCAGGTGGTTAGAGCGCACGCCTGATAAGCGTGAGGTCGGTGGTTCGAGTCCACTCGTGCCCATTAATAGGAGAATTACTCAAGAGGCTGAAGAGGACGGTTTGCTAAATCGTTAGGTCGGGTAACTGGCGCAAGGGTTCGAATCCCTTATTCTCCGTTTTTATGAGGGTTTATAACCCTCTTTTTTTATATTTTTAAGAATAGTAGAATTAAAACTTCAGATTTGTAAAACTTAATTAGATTACTTATCTGAAGTTTTTTGGCTCTTTGTCAACTGTAGTGGATCGAAGGAAAGCTAAATGTTTTATATATTATCGATTTTATGGATTACTACTTCCAACTCTTGAGTGAAATTTCTCCGCTATTTAGCCAGATTTCTTTTCCGTTATCACATCGAACTAGAAGTTTTCCAGTTTCAGAGATGTCTTTAGCCAGTCCCTTGTAGTCTTTTTGATCTAGTGTGAAAGTAACTTCTTTGCCTAGAACGAATGACTGTTTTTTGTATAGGTATAATAGTTCTTCTGCTGGTGTTTCGAAGAAAGTGCGCCAGATTTCTATGATTAATTCATTTCTGGTAATAGGTGCTGGTGTTTTAAATAAACTGGCAGCTTTTTCTTTTAATTCCTTAGGGAAGTCTTTAATAGTAAAGTTAATTCCTACTCCAATAATGATATCTGTGACTAACCCAGTTTCTACAGAGGTCATCGCCTCAGTAAGAATCCCTCCAATTTTATGATTGTTTAGGTAGATATCATTGACCCATTTTATGTCGACATCAATTAAAGTTAGGTTTTTAATGGATTTGTAGATAGCTCCTGCTACAAGTAGTGTGTAGGATGGTAATTGGTCATAGGGGAGATTGGGTTTAAGATGGAGTGTCATATAAATGCCACCTTGGGGTGAGTAGAAAGAACGTTGAAAACGGCCTCGCCCTGCTGTTTGATAGGAAGCTAGATAGAGAGTGTTTGCTTTATTTCCTAAATCAATTGCTTCTTTTGCATCGAGTTGTGTTGATCTTGTTTCGGGTTTAAAACTGATTTTAATTGGAAGATTTTGTTCTAGAAGTTCTGGAAGAATAAGGTCTCCATTCACCAGTTTATAGCCTTTGTTTTTGATACTATCAATTTCAATGCCTTCTTGTTCTAGACGCTTGATGGCTTTCCAAATTGATGTTCGGGTTAGGGATAGTTCTTCTGCGATTTTTTCTCCGCTGACATAGTCGATTTCTTTAGCTAGAATTTGGTAGACGGCTTGGTAAGATTTCATAGTGTTTCCTTTCTTTAGGAGTAGTATGTGATTTGAATCTAGTTTGGCTAGTTGCTTAATTACTACTATTTTAACATATACCTAGTCTTTACGGTATGATTTTCTTATAGTAAATGTAGTCATTAAGTTTGAGTTTTGAAATATCAGTATTTTTGCTCCCTTTTTTACCTAGTAAACGTTTCCTTTGTTTTCAAATTGCTAAAAAAGTGGTACAATAAAGGGTAGCTTACTATTATCTGAATCAGTTGATTTGGAGAGAAAGGATTCATTTTGAAATCAATAGGCTTTATTGAAAAGCTGAAAGGGTTGTCTAGTAAAGAGCTGATTTTATTGGGAATTATCCTGAGTATCTTTTTACCCTTTTATCTTTTTGTAGTTGTATTCTGTTTATATATTATCAGTTTGATTTTTACAGGAGACATGAAAAATATTCTTCAGAAAATGGGGGAGCATCCGATGCTGCTTCTTTTTCTTGGCTATAGTACTGTAATATCCATTTTTGCACAAAATTGGATGGGTCTTGTGGCTTCAGTAGGAATTTTTCTATTTACTGTTTTCTTTTTGCACTATCAGTCGATTTTATCACATAAATTCTTTCGATTGATTTTGCAGCTCGTCTTGTTTGGTAGCGTCTTGTCAGCTGCTTTTGCGAGTTTAGAACATTTCCAAATTGTGAAGAAATTCAACTATGCTTTTCTTTCACCCAATATGCAGGTATGGCATCAGAATCGGGCAGAAGTGACCTTTTTTAATCCTAATTACTATGGAATTATTTGTTGTTTCTGTATCATGATTGCCTTCTATCTGTTTACAACGACCAAGTTGAATTGGTTGAAGGTATTCTGTGTGATTGCAGGTTTTGTTAATCTCTTTGGATTGAACTTTACGCAAAATCGAACTGCCTTTCCTGCTATTATCGCTGGATCCATCATTTATCTTTTTACGACCATTAAAAACTGGAAGGCCTTTTGGCTTAGTATTGGGGTCTTTGCGATTGGCTTGAGTTTCCTCTTTTCCAGTGATTTGGGAGTTCGGATGGGGACTTTAGATTCCTCTATGGAAGAACGCATTTCTATATGGGATGCTGGGATGGCCTTGTTTAAGCAAAATCCTTTTTGGGGTGAAGGGCCATTGACCTATATGCACTCTTATCCTCGGATAAATGCTCCTTATCATGAACATGCTCACAGTCTGTATATTGACACGATTCTGAGTTACGGAATTGTGGGAACTATTTTATTAGTTTTGTCTTCTGTTGCTCCTGTTCGTTTGATGATGGATATGAGTCAGGAGTCGGGGAAACGTCCGATTATCGGTCTTTATCTATCTTTCCTGACAGTGGTTGCTGTACACGGAATTTTTGATTTGGCCCTCTTCTGGATTCAGTCAGGATTTATTTTCTTGCTAGTTATGTGCAGTATTCCGTTGGAACATCGAACTTTGGTATCGGACATGACGGATTAAGTATATAAGATTACAATCTTCTACCTTGTGTAGGAGATTTTTTTACTGGGAAAAATTATTTCCAAATCGAAATAGTTGACAGTTAGAACGATGAGTGTTACAATTGTTTTATTCTTTTCGATATCGAAATAAATTGGAGGTGTTATGAAAGATAGTCATTTGCTAGCCCATCATATTCGTTTGTTGAATGGGCGAATTTTTCAAAAGTTACTGAGCCAAGACCCTGAAGCTCTTTATCGGAGTGAGCAGGGCAAGATTTTAGCGGTTTTATGGAATAGTGAAACTGGCTGTGCAACTGCGACAGATATTGCTCTTGCGACTGGTCTTGCTAATAATACGCTGACGACTATGATAAAAAAACTTGAGGAACAAAATCTTGTAACCGTTAGTCCATGTGGAGAAGACAAGCGTAAGAAGTATCTAGTTTTAACAGATTTGGGGCAGTCGCAAAAAGAAGTGGGGCAACGTGTCAGTCAGAAATTGGATACGATCTTTTACAAAGGATTTTCAGAGGAAGAAATTCGGCAGTTTGAAGGTTTTCAAGAAAGAATTTTGGCTAATTTGAAAGAGAAGGAAAATGAGGTTTAAGATAGATCAAATTAGCTGTTTATAAGCAAAGGTCACTTTTTACTTTGTTTTCCAACTCTTAGGACAAGGAAACTACGTGGTTAGCTCTGGTCAGACTCAGATTGATGGTGATGCCTGTGCCCAGTAAGATATTTTACGTCTAGAAAACGGGAAAATTTTGGAGTATTGGAATAATAAGGAAGTTTTGCCTAAGATAGAAGCCTTGACCAATAGAGATAAGTTTTAAAAGAGGAAGAACATGATTGAATATAAAAATGTAGCGCTACGCTATACAGAAAAAGATGTCTTGAGAGACGTCAATTTACAGATTGAGAATGGGGAGTTCATGGTTTTAGTTGGGCCTTCTGGGTCAGGTAAGACGACCATGATTAAGATGGTCAATCGCCTCTTGGAACCAACTGATGGAAATATTTATATGGATGGCAAGCGCATCAAAGATTATGATGAGCGTGAACTTCGTCTTTCTACTGGTTATGTTTTACAGGCTATTGCTCTATTTCCTAATCTAACGGTCGCGGAAAATATTGCCCTGATTCCTGAGATGAAGGGATGGACTAAGGAAGAAATTGCTCAGAAAACTGAAGAGCTTTTGGCTAAGGTTGGTTTACCAGGAGCCGAGTATGGGCATCGTTTGCCTAGTGAATTATCTGGTGGAGAACAGCAACGGGTCGGTATTGTTCGTGCTATGATTGGTCAGCCTAAGATTCTCCTCATGGATGAGCCTTTTTCAGCCTTGGATGCAATTTCGAGGAAACAGTTGCAGGTTTTGACTAAGGAATTGCATAAAGAGTTTGGGATGACAACGATTTTTGTGACCCATGATACGGATGAAGCCTTGAAATTGGCGGACCGTATTGCTGTCTTGCAGGATGGAGAGATTCGTCAGGTGGCGAATCCTGAGACGATTTTAAAAGCGCCTGCAACAGACTTTGTAGCAGACTTGTTTGGAGGTAGTGTTCATGACTAATTTAATTGCAACTTTTCAGGATCGTTTTAGTGATTGGTTGACAGCTCTATCTCAACATTTGCAGTTGTCACTTTTGACCCTGTTACTAGCTATTTTTATCGCGATTCCTTTGGCTGTTTATCTTCGCTATCATGAGAAGTTGGCGGATTGGGTCTTACAGATTGCAGGGATTTTCCAGACCATCCCGTCTCTGGCCTTGTTGGGACTCTTTATCCCCTTGATGGGAATTGGAACCTTGCCGGCTTTGACAGCGTTAGTGATTTATGCGATCTTTCCGATTTTACAAAATACCATCACTGGACTCAAGGGAATTGATCCAAGTCTACAAGAGGCTGGGATTGCCTTTGGGATGACCAGGTGGGAGCGTCTCAAGAAGTTTGAAATTCCACTTGCTATGCCTGTTATGATGTCTGGGATTCGCACAGCGGCCGTCTTGATTATCGGTACGGCAACCTTGGCTGCCTTGATTGGTGCAGGGGGACTGGGTTCCTTTATCCTTTTGGGAATTGACCGTAATAATGCCAGTCTGATTTTGATTGGGGCCCTTTCTTCTGCAGTGCTTGCCATTGCCTTTAACTTCCTACTAAAAGTGATGGAAAAGGCAAAATTACGGACGATTTTTTCTGGTTTTGCCTTGGTGACAATATTGCTTGGTTTGTCTTATAGTCCAGCCCTCTTGGCTCAAAAAGAGAAGGAAAATTTGGTTATTGCTGGAAAATTGGGACCGGAACCAGAAATTTTGGCCAATATGTATAAACTCCTTATTGAAGAAAATACCAGCATGACTGCGACTGTTAAACCAAATTTTGGGAAAACAAGCTTTCTCTATGAAGCTCTGAAAAAAGGCGATATTGACATTTATCCTGAATTTACTGGTACGGTGACTGAAAGTTTGCTGCAACCATCACCTAAAGTGAGTCATGAGCCAGAGCAGGTTTATCAGGTGGCGCGTGATGGTATTGCCAAACAGAATCATCTAGCCTATCTCAAACCCATGTCTTATCAAAATACCTATGCTGTAGCTGTTCCGAAAAAGATTGCTCAAGAATATGGCTTGAAGACCATTTCGGACTTGAAAAAAGTGGAAGGGCAGTTGAAGGCTGGATTTACTCTCGAGTTTAATGACCGTGAAGATGGCAATAAGGGCTTGCAATCAATGTATGGTCTCAATCTCAATGTAGCGACCATGGAACCAGCCCTTCGCTATCAGGCTATTCAGTCAGGTGATATTCAAATCACGGACGCCTATTCGACCGATGCGGAATTGGCGCGTTATGATTTACAGGTATTGGAAGATGACAAACAACTCTTCCCACCTTATCAAGGGGCTCCACTCATGAAAGAAGCTCTTCTCAAGAAACATCCAGAGTTGGAAGCAGTTCTCAATAAATTGGCTGGTAAAATTACTGAAAGCCAGATGAGCCAGCTCAACTACCAAGTCGGTGTTGAAGGCAAGTCAGCAGAACAAGTAGCCAAGGAGTTTCTACAAGAACAAGGTTTGTTGAAGAAATGATGGTGCAGAGACTTTAAACATACTGAACTCAACTTCCTTAAACGACTTGATAAAAGAATGCTCAGACAATGTCGTCTGGGCTTTTTTGATTGTTGAAAAGATGAAAACTCAGTAGCCTAGAAATAAGGCAACTGAGCTCTACTCTGTATTCAATTTTTAGGAATGAGAAGGTCTAGATAAAACTGGACAACTTCCTGGTATGTAAAGTCTTGTCCTTTTTTGAGCCACCAGGTCAATGTCTCGATAAAGTTGGACACGACCAAGTGTTGGAGGTAAGAAGTAGGCAGATTAGTGTGGGCTTTTTTTAACTCATCAGCCAACATGGGATAGACATGGTGTTCTAGCTCTTTATGGAGTTGACGGAGGAAGTAGTCATTTTTGGAAAATAGCAGACTGCTAACATGGTCCTGGTTTTTCTGAAAATGTAAAAAGATATGTGCGAGGTAGTCCTCGGTAGTAAAGTGTCCTTCCCTTTCAAAGAGATGATGAAAGAGGTAGCGACAGAGCTCATCTAAAAGGAGTTCCTTGCTTTCATAGTGACAGTAAAAAGTAGAACGCCCAACATCTGCTAGGTCAATGATATCCTGAACAGTAGTGGCATCATAGCCTTTGTCGTTCAAAAGTTGTAAAAAAGCTTGATAGATGGCTTTTTTCGTCTTGCTGACTCGACGGTCTCTTTTTGGCATGTAGACACTTGAGACAAACTGTTCAGAACTGAACATGGCTGACAGTTTGCTTCTATCCTTTCTTTGAATTTTATTAGATAATACAAATGAAAGAAGTATGTATATACCCATTATACCAAAGGAGGGAGAGAAATGAGTTCTAAAACATCTATCTGGTTAGCTTTTTTCTTAAATTTAAGCTATGCGATTGTTGAGTTTATCGCAGGAGGAATCTTTGGTTCGAGTGCAGTTCTTGCTGATTCCGTTCATGACTTGGGAGATGCTATAGCCATTGGCATCTCAGCCCTTTTAGAAACAATTTCAAACCGTGAAGAAGATAGACAGTACACCTTGGGTTACAAACGTTTTAGTCTTTTAGGAGCCATGCTAACGGCTGTGATTCTTATGATAGGGTCTGTCCTAGTGATCTTGGAAAATGTCACAAAGATTGTTCACCCGCAACCCGTCAATGAGGAAGGCATCCTCTGGCTGGGAATCATTGCAGTAGCCATTAATGTGCTAGCAAGTCTGGTAGTTCGTAAGGGGAAAACAAAGAACGAGTCAATTCTTAGCCTGCATTTTTTGGAAGACACTCTTGGTTGGTTGGCCGTCATTCTAATGGCGATTATTCTTCGATTTACGGACTGGTATATCCTCGATCCGCTTTTATCACTAGTTATTTCTATCTTTATTCTGTCGAAAGCCATTCCTCGCTTTTGGAGCGCACTGAAAATTTTCCTAGATGCTGTGCCAGAAGGAGTCGAGACAAGTGATTTGGAGAAGGATTTAGAGGCTCTACCCAATGTCAACAGTGTCAATCAACTTAGCATTTGGTCCATGGATGGTCTAGAGAATAATGCTATTGTTCACATTTGTATCAAGGACTGGGAACAGATGATGGAAACCAAAGAAGTGGTGCGTCAATGTTTAGAAGAAAGAGGCGTGCAGAATATCACTATTGAAGTAGATAGCAGTCAAAGCAATCATGCGCAACATAAGCGGAGGGTGAGAGAATTAGAGCAGAAGCATGGGCATCATCATTAGAAAAGCGACCTCGCTAGAGGTCGTTTTGTTATCCTATTCATTCCTTGTACTCTCTCTCAATGTCAGTCTGGTTCCCAGCATGGTTAGGCTAGGGATTTTCCGACCGTGGAGTACTTCCTTATTAAGAATATCCATACCTGCTCGGCCCATTTCTTCGGTATAGACGGTGATGCTAGAGAGGGGAGGATAGACTTGCTTGGTCAGGCTAGTATCGTTAAAGGAAATAAGACTGACGCGGTCTGGCAGGTTGATTCCAGCTTCTTGGAGCGCACGGAGGGCACCGATGGCTAAACTATCGCTAGCTGCGAAAAAGGCTGGTGGGAGTTGGTCTCCCAAGTTCTGAATGGCCTCCTTCATCAAGTCATAGCCAGACTGGGCGGTAAAGCTTCCTTGAAAGACTAATTCATCATGATAGATTCCTTTTGTTTGACTGTAGTTTCTAAAATTTTCCAGTCGCTTATCCTCAATGATTTCTTCTTGGTCGGTTGTTTCTTCAAGGCCTGTTAGAATCCCGATGCGGTCCATCCCTTGGCTGAGAAAATAATCGACAACCTGTTTCATGGCAGTGTAAAAGTCTGTGATAATGCAGGTATGTCCCAGTGAGAGGGTATCGCTGTCTAGAAAGACAAGATGCTTTTGGTATTCTTCAAAGGCAGAAATCTGAGCTCGACTAAACTTTCCGATGCAGAGAATCCCAATCACTTCCTCGCTTAGTGTAAAAGGATGGTCATTAAAATAGCGCAAGATATCATAGTCCAACTCTTGGGCTCTTTTTTCAATACCCAAGCGAATCTGGTAGTAGTAGAGGTCGTCCAGCTCTCCTTGTTCACTGACCCATTGGATAATGGCAATCTTTTGCTTGGGCTTGTGGGACTCGCCTGTCTTGAGGTGCTTAGTGTAGCCCAACTCTTCAGCAACAGTTAAAATACGGTGTCTGGTTTCTTCTGTAACAGATAGACTCTGGTCGCGATTGAGGACACGGGATACGGTCGCGATAGAGACAGAGGCTAACTGTGCAATGTCTTTTAAGGTAGCCATAAATCCTCCTTCTTTAAGGTTAGTATATCATATTTTTCTGCTTTTTACTGATAGTTTAGTAAAATTTTAGTAAAAAGGATTGACCTTGGGAAATCCCTTGGATACAATAGAAGAAAACGATTACACGTTAAGGTGACTTAACGGACAGTAAAAGGAGAAATCATATGACACAACATCTTACTGCTGAAACTCTTCGCAAAGACTTTCTTGCTGTTTTTGGTCAAGAAGCAGACCAAACTTTCTTTTCACCAGGTCGTATCAATTTGATTGGTGAACACACAGACTACAACGGTGGGCACGTTTTTCCTGCTGCTATTTCCTTGGGAACTTACGGTGCAGCTCGTAAGCGTGACGACCAAGTCTTGCGTTTCTACTCAGCTAACTTTGAGGATAAGGGCATTATCGAAGTGCCTCTCGCTGACCTCAAGTTTGAAAAAGAGCACAACTGGACCAACTATCCAAAAGGAGTTCTTCATTTCTTGCAAGAAGCTGGGCATGTGATTGACAAAGGTTTTGATTTTTATGTTTATGGGAATATCCCAAATGGTGCTGGCTTGTCTTCTTCAGCATCCTTGGAACTTTTGACAGGGGTTGTGTCAGAGCATCTCTTTGATTTAAAATTAGAGCGTCTCGATTTGGTTAAAATCGGAAAACAAACAGAAAATAACTTTATCGGAGTCAACTCTGGTATCATGGACCAGTTTGCTATTGGTATGGGAGCTGACCAACGTGCTATTTACCTTGATACTAACACTTTAGAGTATGACTTGGTGCCACTTGATTTGAAGGACAATGTCGTTGTTATCATGAACACTAACAAACGCCGTGAATTGGCGGACTCTAAATACAATGAACGTCGTGCTGAGTGTGAAAAAGCAGTGGAAGAGTTGCAAGTTGCCTTGGATATTCAGACCTTGGGTGAATTGGATGAGTGGGCCTTTGACCAATACAGCTATCTGATTAAAGATGAAAATCGTTTGAAACGTGCTCGTCATGCTGTGCTTGAAAACCAACGTACCCTTAAAGCTCAAGCAGCCCTTCAAGCAGGAGATTTGGAAACATTTGGTCGCTTGATGAATGCTTCTCACGTTTCTCTGGAGCATGATTATGAAGTAACTGGTTTGGAATTAGATACCCTTGTTCACACAGCTTGGGCTCAGGAAGGTGTTCTCGGTGCTCGTATGACAGGGGCAGGATTTGGTGGCTGTGCCATTGCCTTGGTGCAAAAAGATACTGTTGAGGCCTTTAAGGAAGCTGTTGGTAAGCACTACGAGGAAGTAGTCGGATATGCTCCAAGTTTCTATATCGCTGAAGTTGCAGGTGGCACTCGCGTCCTTGACTAGTCAAAAGGAGGCTTTATGGTGACCTTAGTAGATAAATTTGTAACACATGTCATTTCTGAAAGTTCATATGAGGAAATGGATCGAATCTACCTGACCAATCGTGTCTTGGCACGAGTGGGAGACGGTGTTTTGGAAGTTGAGACCAATCTGGATAAAGTGATTGATCTCAAGGACCAACTGGTTGAAGAGGCCGTTCGATTAGAAACGATTAAAGATAGTCAGGCTGCGCGTGAAATCCTCGGTGCTGAACTGATGAACTTGGTGACCCCTTGTCCAAGTCAGGTCAATCGTGACTTTTGGGCAATCTATAACCACTCTCCGGAGCAGGCGATTGCGGACTTTTACCAACTTAGCCAGAAAAATGACTACATCAAGCTCAAGGCCATTGCTAAAAATATTGCTTATCGTGTTCCATCTGATTACGGTGAACTTGAAATTACCATAAATCTCTCTAAGCCTGAGAAGGATCCCAAAGAGATTGCGGCAGCCAAGTTGGTGCAAGCTAGTAATTATCCTCAGTGTCAGCTTTGTCTAGAGAATGAAGGCTACAATGGTCGGGTCAACCATCCAGCTCGCAGCAACCACCGTATTATACGTTTTGAAATGGCTGGTCAGGAGTGGGGCTTCCAGTATTCGCCCTATGCTTATTTTAATGAGCATTGTATCTTTTTAGATGGCCAGCATCGTCCCATGACGATTAGCCGTCAGAGTTTTGAGCGTCTACTGGCTATTGTAGAGCAGTTTCCAGGTTATTTTGCGGGCTCTAATGCCGACTTGCCGATTGTGGGTGGCTCTATTCTGACTCATGACCACTATCAGGGAGGCCGTCACGTATTTCCTATGGAATTGGCTCCCTTGCAAAAGACCTTTCGATTTGCAGGTTTTGAGCAGGTCAAGGCTGGGATTGTCAAGTGGCCTATGTCAGTGCTGCGCTTGACTTCGGATTCTAAAGAGGATTTGACCAACTTGGCTGACAAGATTTTGCAGGAATGGCGCCAGTATTCAGATCCTGAAGTGCAGATTTTGGCAGAGACTGATGGGACACCGCACCACACTATCACACCGATTGCGCGTAAGCGTGATGGACAGTTTGAGTTGGACTTAGTTTTGCGGGACAATCAGACATCGCCAGAGCATCCTGACGGTATTTATCATCCCCACAAGGATGTCCAACATGTTAAGAAGGAAAATATCGGCTTGATTGAGGTCATGGGCTTGGCTATCCTGCCGCCACGTCTGAAAGTAGAAGTGGAGCAAGTCGCTAGCTATCTTGTGGGAGAAGCTAATACAGTTGCTACTTATCATCAGGAATGGGCAGACCAACTCAAAGCCCGACATCCAGACCTAGATGATAAAGAAAAAGCCCTTGAAATCGTCAAGGAATCTGTGGGTGCTATCTTTGCGCGTGTACTTGAGGATGCAGGAGTTTACAAGCAGACAGAACAAGGACAGGCAGCCTTTATGCGCTTTGTGGAGCAGGTCGGAATTTTGCCAGACTAGGAGCTTTCTCCTTGCACAGTCCTATAAAAAGTAGTATCATAGTGTCGTTTGAAATATCAGGAGGAAACGATGAAAGATTTTCATTTTGACGCTATATCTGCCTTTGAAAATTACGAAATTGAGAAAATGAGAGATGGTCACGTTGTGGTGACGACCAAAGTAGTGGACTCGTCTCTCAACTACTATGGCAATGCCCATGGTGGCTATCTCTTTACCCTTTGCGACCAGATCAGTGGTTTGGTGGTTATCTCGCTGGGGCTTGATGGAGTGACACTCCAATCCTCTATCAACTACCTTAAGGCAGGAAAACTCGACGATGTATTGACCATTAAAGGAGAATGTGTCCACCAAGGACGCACAACTTGCGTCGTGGATGTCGATATCACCAATCAAGAAGGCAGAAATGTCTGTAAAGCAACCTTTACCATGTTTGTTACAGGCCAACGGTCAGAAGACAGACAGGTAAGGATATAGAGAGTAATTTAATAGAGTGAGGTGAATTTTGGAATTTATAAAATTTGCTTTACTCATTTTTTGGTATTGATATGATTTAATTCTAAAATAGAAAATTTAGTAATGTGGTAGAAAATACAAGAGTTGTGTTTTAATTTCTATGGTATAATTAAAAGCATGAAGATAAAAGAAATGAAGGAAGTTGCTTTACAACCGTTCACGAAATGGACAGGAGGTAAAAGACAATTATTGCCTGTTATTAGAGAATTAATGCCTAAAAAATATAACCGGTATTTTGAACCTTTTGTTGGAGGCGGAGCTTTATTTTTTGATTTAGCTCCTAAAGATGCAGTTATCAATGATTTTAATGCTGAACTGATAAATTGCTATCAACAAATTAAGGATAATCCTCAAGAATTGATTGAAATTTTGAAAGTTCATCAGGAATATAATTCAAAAGAATATTATTTAGATTTACGTTCTGTTGATCGTGATGAAAGAATAGATATGATGTCTGAAGTACAAAGGGCAGCACGTATTCTCTATATGTTGAGAGTAGACTTTAATGGTTTATATCGTGTGAATTCTAAGAATCAGTTTAATGTACCTTATGGTCGTTATAAAAATCCTAAAATTGTTGATGAGAATTTAGTATCTGCTATTTCAACTTATCTGAATAATAATCAAATAGAAATTAAAAAAGGAGATTTTGAAAAGGCTGTTTTGGATGTTCAACCAGGGGATTTTGTATATTTTGATCCCCCGTATATTCCATTGTCAGAGACAAGTGCCTTTACTTCCTACACTCATGAGGGGTTTTCTTATGATGATCAAGTAAGATTAAGAGATACCTTTAAGAAATTGAGTGATACAGGGGCTTATGTTATGTTATCAAACTCCTCTAGTTTTTTGGTAGAGGAGTTGTATCAAGATTTTAATATCCATTATGTTGAAGCTACCCGAACTAATGGAGCAAAATCTTCGAGTCGAGGAAGAATTTCTGAAATTATAGTCACAAATTATGAAAAATAACGAATATAAGTATGGAGGTGTTTTAATGACAAAACCATACTATAACAAAGATAAAATGATTCTTGTTCATGCAGATACGTTTAAGTTATTATCGAAAATGAAACCAGAAAGCATGGACATGATCTTTGCTGATCCTCCATATTTTTTGAGTAACGGTGGTATATCAAATTCTGGGGGACAGGTTGTATCTGTAGATAAAGGTGACTGGGATAAGATTTCTTCCTTTGAGGAAAAGCACGAATTCAATCGTAAATGGATTCGTTTAGCAAAAGAAGTTTTGAAGCCTAATGGGACTATTTGGATTTCAGGGAGTTTGCATAATATTTACTCAGTTGGAATGGCATTAGAGCAAGAAGGTTTTAAAATTCTAAATAACATTACTTGGCAGAAAACAAACCCTGCACCTAATTTATCCTGTCGTTATTTCACTCATTCTACTGAAACTATTTTATGGGCAAGAAAAAATGATAAAAAAGCTCGTCATTATTACAATTACGATTTGATGAAAGAGCTAAATGATGGAAAGCAAATGAAAGATGTTTGGACAGGTGCTTTGACGAAAAAAGCTGAGAAATGGGCTGGCAAGCATCCAACACAAAAACCAGAATATTTATTGGAACGTATAATTTTGGCTTCTACTAAAGAAGGGGACTATATTTTAGATCCATTTGTTGGTAGTGGCACTACGGGTGTTGTTGCGAAGCGATTAGGTAGAAGATTTATAGGTATCGATGCTGAAAAAGAATATTTGAAGATAGCTAGAAGAAGATTAGAGGAGGAAAACTATGGCTAGAAAACCAAATAAACATGGAGGAGGAGCCAAAACGACCACTAATGGTTTGAAATTTGAAAGAGATACTGATTTTTCGGAATTAGTAGATTCCCTTCCAGGATATGAAGTTAAAGAAATAGATTTCAAAGATAGAAAAGCAACAAAAGGCTTTGAAGTTTTTAGAGTTGGGGAAGAAGAAATCATTGGTAAAATTATGCCTCAATATAGATTTTATGATTTTTTGAAAGAATTGGGGATTAAGAATACCAATTCTAAACAATGGAAACCAGATGAAGTATTTATAAATTTTGAAAATCATACAGTTTATATAGTTGAGAAAAAATGGCAGGAAAGCGAAGGAAGTGTTGATGAAAAACTACTGGGCTTTGGCAATAAAAGACGTATTTATCAACGTTTGTTAGATAGTGTGCAAGAGGGTGAACCATTTTCTGTGCAATTCATATTTGTTGGAAATAAAAGTTTTTTTGGTCAAGATAAATATCGTGATACTTTTGAAATGTTACGAGGGGATGGCATCAAAATAATGCTTGATGAATACGACATGACATTTTTTGGTTTATTTTAATTACAAGGTGAATTATGGATTTTAATACTTACATTTCTTCATCATCAGAAGATAGATTACAAAATTTTTTAAATACTCTCTCAATTACCAACAGAACTCCTGAATACTATGTAAATTGGGAGAAAGTTGATCGTGAGACAAAGAAGTATGAACTAGAGTTGAACACTTTAAACTACTTAATTGGTAAAGATGATATTTATATAGAAGCTCTTGACTTGTTCACTAAACAACCTAATTTGTTAAAAGCAATTCCTAGTCTGATTGCAAGTCGTGATAATGTTTTAGATATTCTGACAATAGATAATGACGATAATATGTCTTTTGAGCAATTGGATTTCAAAACGATAGACACTAGCAGAATAGATGATTACATCAAATTTATTGAGAAATCTGGTTTATTAAAGTTTTTACAACAACATGCTAATCGTTCATTAGTTGATTATGTTTATGGAGTGGAGACTGGATTAGATAGCAATGCACGAAAAAACCGAAGTGGGACAACCATGGAGGGAATTTTAGAGAGACACGTAGCAAAGATTTCTCAGGAACAAAAATTGGATTGGAAAGCTCAAGCTACAGCCCAATATATTAAAGATAAGTGGGGGATTAAAGTACCTGTCGATAAGTCTGAAAGAAGATTTGATGTTGCAGTTTATTCCCGAGAAAAACATAAGGTTTGGTTGATTGAAACGAATTACTATGGCGGAGGAGGAAGTAAATTAAAAGCGGTTGCTGGAGAGTTTACTGAACTCAGTCAATTTGTTATTACTTCAGATGACGATGTTGAATTTGTTTGGGTTACTGATGGTCAAGGATGGAAAACAGCACACTTACCATTAGCAGAAGCATTTAGTCATATTACGAATGTATTTAATTTAGAGATGTTAAGAGAAGGATTTTTAGCTAATTTATTTTTATAATGATTGCTCATTAGCTACACAAAAAAGAGGCTCACACCTCTTTTTCTTATTTCTTTTTATGATTTAGTACCGCATTGAGGACAATAGCGAGTAGGCTAGCTACAACGATTCCGTTTGAGAAGAACATTTGGAAGGCTGTTGGCATGCTGACAAAGAGATTACTGTTGTTGAGTCCGACCCCTGCAGCGATTGATACAGCTGCGATAAGGAAGTTATGTTCATTGTTAGCAAAGTCAACACGGGAGAGGATTTGCATCCCTTGAATCGATACAAAACCAAACATCACTAGCATGGCACCACCGAGGACAGGGCTTGGAATGATTTGGGCAAGGGCGCCAAACTTAGGAAGGAGTCCAAGGAGAACCAGGAAACCAGCTGCGTAGTAGATTGGCAGGCGTTTCTTGATACCTGACAATTTAACCAAACCAACGTTTTGTGAAAATCCTGTGTAAGGGAAGGTGTTAAAGATTCCTCCGAGAAGTACGGCCAAACCTTCTGCGCGGTAACCGTTGCGCAGGCGCGTGCTGTCGATTGGATCTTTTGTGATATCAGACAAGGCTAAGTAAACACCAGTCGACTCAACCATAGACACCGTTGCGATGATACACATCATGACAATAGATGAGATTTCAAAGGTTGGCATCCCAAAGTAGAGTGGAGTAGGGACATGGACAAGTGGTGCTGCTGCAACAGGAGAGAAGTCAACCAAGCCCATGCTAGCAGCAATGGCAGTTCCAACAACCAGACCAATCAAAATAGAGATAGACTTGATAAATCCTTTGGTAAAGATGTTAATCAAGAGGATAATCAGAACAGTGATAGCTGCAAGCAAGAGACTTTGACCAGTTGGCTCTGGAACGTTATTTCCCATATTTCCAATAGCGACAGGAATCAAGGTTAAACCAATCGTGGTAATTACAGAACCTGTTACGATAGATGGGAAGAGATTGGCCACTTTTGAGAAGATGCCTGAAACAAGAAGCACGTAAATCCCTGATGCAATAAGGGCACCAAACATAGCGCCACTACCATGGCTTTGCCCAATCATAATCAAGGGAGCGACAGATTGGAAGGCAACTCCGAGAACGACTGGGAGTCCAATACCAAAGTATTTGTTGAGTTGGAGTTGGAGGAAGGTTGCCACCCCACACATGAATATATCTGTAGAAATCAGGTAGGTCAACTGCTCAGTTGAATAGCCAAGGGCAGTCGCAATCATGATGGGAACCAGGATGGATCCAGAGTACATGGCTAGTAAGTGCTGTAAGCCGAGCACTGTTGCTTGTGAGTGTTTTTCTTGAGTTTGCATTAGAGATCTGCCTCCTTAAATACGACCTGACCATTTTCAAAACGATCCAAGCGAGCGAGTGATAGTACAGGATAGCCTGCTTTTTCAAGCAAATCACGACCATCTTGGAAAGATTTTTCAATCACGATACCGATAGCTTCGACTGTGGCTCCAGCTTGTTCGATGATTTGAATCAAGCCTTTAGCAGCTTGGCCATTAGCAAGGAAATCGTCGATAATCAAGACCTTGTCCTCTGGTGAGAGGAATTTTCCAGCGATAGAAACAGTGCTGGTCACTTGCTTGGTAAAGGAGTAAACTTCGGCAGTTAAGATACCTTCGTTCATAGTGATGTTTTTAGCTTTTTTAGCGAAAATCATGGGAACGTTTAAGGCTTCAGCTGTAAAAACGGCTGGAGCAATACCTGACGCTTCAATGGTTACGACCTTGGTAATGCCAGCAGCAGCGAATTTTTCCGCAAAAACCTTACCAATCTCTCGCATCAAGCTAAAGTCAACTTGGTGGGTTAAAAAGGAATCCACCTTGAGGATGTTATCACCCAAGATATGCCCATCCTTGAGGATGCGCTCTTCTAATAATTTCATAAGACCTCCTAAAGTCTAAAAGCTAATCCATTTGCTTGTTTCAGATTTCTACCCAGTAAAACGGATAGAAAAAGGACCTACTTAATCTCTAAGTAAGTCCCCAAAATAGGCATGGCAAAAACGACCATACCTCACTTCTGACTTACTTATTGTTAGGTGTTCCGGCACCTTGTAGAAACGTCGTGCCAATTCACGACATAAACAAGTAAAGCGATATTCAATTTTAAATAGGTTTGAGCCAATGTTCTTATTTTACACCAAAAAACTTTAAAAATCAAATATTTTGTCAGTATTTAGATATAAAAAACGAACAAATGTAAGAAAATGGACAAAAATCCATCATTGGCTAACATTTAGAAGGTTTTTCCATCATAAAAGGGCATATTATTAGGTTTTTAAACACCTGACAATATGCTTTTTTCTAACTTTAAAGACTTTTCCCAATCTTTATTATTCTACTCGCTAAATCTTAAAAAATAGCCATCTGGATCCAAAACTGCAAATTCATGGGGATATATAAAGCTATCTCCTACTCGAAATTCTCTTTTTGTCAGGGGACGATGGATAGGGTAGTCAGCTTCCAGCAGTTTTTGGTGGAGCTGAGGAACATCTGCAATGCCAAAGGAAATATTGACACCGCGCCCGAAAGGATAGGTCAGCTGAGCTAATTCTTCTGCGTTGCCTTCTTCTAACATGAGCTGGCAGTCTTCAAGTGAGAGGAAGAGAAATTTCTCCTCGGGGCGCTCGTATTCGATGGTAAAACCTAGTAAATCGCAGTAGAAGTGGCGCGACTGTTCGAGGTCAGATACCACAAATTCGGGAATGACAGGCTGATAGTCCATTCGTTTTCTCCTTAGAGTTCAATCTCCATGACAATGGGTGTGTGGTCTTGGCGCGCACCGGAGTCAATCATATCAGACTTGGTCACCTTGTCAGCCACGCGGTTACTTGTGAGCCAGTAGTCGATTCTCCAGCCTGTATTGTTGATTTTAGAAGTCTTGCTGCGTTGTGCCCACCAAGTGTAACGTTCAGGGACATCGCCGTGAATATGACGGAAGGTGTCTGTAAATCCAGTTGCCAAGAGGTTGGTAAAGCCAGCACGTTCCTCGTCTGTAAACCCTGGTGAACGGCGGTTGCTGGCAGGATTTGCAAGGTCAATTTCATTGTGGGCTACGTTGTAGTCACCGGTCGCAAGGACTGGTTTTTCTTTGTCTAGTTGAGCCAAGTACTCAGCATATTTGACATCCCAGATTTGGCGTTCTTCCAAGCGTTTGAGTCCATCACCAGCATTTGGTGTGTAAACTTGGGTCACGAAAAATTCATCAAATTCCAAGGTGATGATGCGACCTTCCAAGTCCATGGTAGAAGGAGCACCGATTTCTGGGAAAGTGACAGTGGGTGTGAGTTCTTTCTTATAAAGGAACATGGTTCCAGCATAGCCTTTACGGGCAGGCTCTTGGGAAGAGCGCCACGTGTTTTCGTAGCCTGGGAAGAGTTCTTCTAAAATTTCCAAATGTTTCTTTGTAGGACCCTTGGCAGAAAGCTTGGTTTCTTGGATAGCGATAATATCAGCATTTTCTGCCACAAGGGTTTGTAGGACTTCTTGGGACAATTTGGCACGAGCTGAGTCACTAGTTAGGGCTGCGTTAAGGGAATCAATATTCCATGAGATAAGTTTCATAAAGTTACCTTTTTCATTCAGATTATAGATTTTATTATACCAAAAAAAGGTCTATTTCCCCAACGTATGGCTTGAAAAATCACTCTCTTTCGTTTATAATGAAGAATGATTTTATGAAAGGGAGTGAAAATAAATGAAATTTTACTCATATGACTATGTACTTAGCCAAATCAGTCAGCAAAATGGCATCATGATTGGCTTTGGGATTGTGCTCCTAGCTATCACAGGATTTTTTGCTTTTAAGGCTTATCGTGATAAAAAGGGAACTAAGTTTCGTGAATTGGTCATGATTTTGGCCTTGACTTTGGTAGCCATGCTTTTGGTAACAATCTCAAAATACCAGACCAATCAAGCCTCTAACAATCAATTTCAAACTTCCCTTCATTTCATAGAGGTCATTTCTAAAGACTTGGGAGTGGATAAATCAGAAGTTTATGTCAATACTTCAGCTGCCACTGATGGAGCACTTATCAAGGTAGGTTCAAATTTCTATCGTGCCATGAACGGGAGCCAACCAGACAAGTATCTTTTAGAGAAATTAGAATTGCATCAAACAGACGCTATTGAATTGGTGGAGGTAAACAAATGACACTCAATTATATGGAAATTTTAATCAAACTGGCCTTGGGGCTCTTCTCGCTAGTTTTCGTTATCAATGTGACAGGAAAGGGGAACCTAGCACCTAACTCTGCGACAGACCAAATTCAGAACTATGTTCTCGGTGGTATCATTGGTGGGGTGATTTACAATAGTTCTATCAGTATTCTCCAGTATGCAGTGATTTTGATGATGTGGACGATTTTGGTCTTGACCCTCAAGTGGCTCAATAACAATGTTCGTTTTGTGAAACGCTTGATTGATGGTAAACCAACTCTCCTCATCAAAAATGGGCAGATTGACCCAGAAGCCTGTCGTTCAGTTGGTTTGTCTGCGGCAGATGTTGCTCTCAAACTTCGTAGCCAAGGAATTTTCCAGATGAAGCAAGTTAAACGAGCTGTGCAGGAGCAAAATGGCCAACTCATCGTGGTCCAAATGGGAGATGAAAATCCTAAGTATCCAGTTGTGACTGACGGTGTGATCCAAGTAGATGTTTTGGAATCGATTGGTCGTAGCGAAGAGTGGTTGCTTGATAACCTCAACAAGCAAGGACATGACAATGTAGCTAATATCTTTATCGCTGAGTATGACAAGGGTGCCGTTACAGTCGTAACCTATGAATAAGAAAAACCTGGGGTCTTGGCCTCAGGTTTCTATTTGCAATCAGAAAGGGATTTTATGTCCATTATTCAAAAACTTTGGTGGTTTTTCAAACTCGAAAAACGCCGTTATCTAGTCGGAATTGTGGCTTTGGTCTTGGTTTCCGTCCTCAATCTCATTCCACCCATGGTTATGGGGAGGGTCATTGATGCCATCACATCGGGGCAATTAACCCAGCAGGACCTCCTTCTTGACCTATTTTACTTGCTTCTTGCAGCCTTTGGTATGTACTATCTGCGCTATGTTTGGCGTATGTATATCCTCGGGACTTCCTACCGTTTGGGACAGATTATGCGATCTCGCTTATTTGAGCATTTTACTAAAATGTCGCCAGCCTTTTATCAGACCTATCGGACAGGGGACCTGATGGCGCATGCCACCAACGATATCAATGCCTTAACTCGTCTGGCGGGTGGAGGAGTCATGTCTGCGGTGGATGCTTCAATCACAGCTTTAGTGACCTTGCTAACCATGCTTTTTAGCATCTCATGGCAAATGACCCTAGTTGCCATTTTACCCTTACCTTTCATGGCTTATGCGACCAGTCGTTTGGGAAGAAAGACTCACAAGGCCTTTGGTGAATCACAGGCTGCCTTTTCTGAACTCAATAACAAGGTGCAGGAGTCCGTATCAGGTATCAAAGTGACCAAGTCTTTCGGTTATCAGGCGGACGAGTTGGAGTCCTTTCAGGCAGTCAATGAATTGACCTTCCAAAAGAACCTCCAAACCATGAAATACGATAGTCTCTTTGACCCTATGGTTCTCTTGTTTGTTGGTTCATCCTATGTTTTAACGCTTTTGGTAGGCTCCTTGATGGTTCAGGAGGGGCAGATTACGGTTGGTAATCTAGTTACCTTCATCAGCTACTTGGATATGTTGGTCTGGCCTCTTATGGCCATCGGTTTCCTCTTTAATATTACCCAGCGAGGGAAGGTTTCTTACCAACGGATTGAGGAACTTTTGTCTCAGGAATCACCTGTACAAGACCCAGAGTTTCCATTAGATGGTATTGAAAATGGATGCTTGGAGTACGCCATTGACAGCTTTGCCTTTGAAGATGATGAAACATTGACGGATATTCACTTTAGTTTGGAAAAAGGGCAAACATTGGGCTTGGTCGGGCAGACAGGCTCTGGGAAAACATCTTTGATCAAGCTCCTCTTGCGTGAATACGATGTGGACAAGGGAACTATTTATCTAAACGGTCACGATATTCGCGATTATCGTTTGACAGACCTTCGCAGTCTCATGGGCTATGTTCCTCAGGACCAGTTTCTCTTTGCGACCTCTATCTTAGACAATATTCGCTTTGGAAATCCTAACTTACCACTTTCAGCAGTAGAGGAGGCAACGAAGTTAGCCCAAGTTTACCAAGACATTCTAGCCATGCCTCAGGGATTTGATACCTTGATTGGTGAAAAGGGAGTCAGTCTCTCAGGTGGTCAAAAGCAACGTCTGGCCATGAGTCGGGCCATGATTTTAGACCCTGATATCTTGATTTTAGATGATTCCTTGTCGGCCGTGGATGCCAAAACAGAGTATGCGATTATTGACAATCTAAAGGAAACGCGAAAGGACAAGACAACCATCATCACGGCCCATCGCCTCAGTGCTGTTGTCCATGCAGATTTGATTTTAGTTCTGCAAAATGGTCAAATTATCGAACGGGGTCCGCATGAAGACCTGCTAGCCATGGATGGCTGGTATGCCCAGACCTACCAGTCTCAGCAGTTGGAAATGAAAGGAGAAGAAGATGCAGAATAAACAAGAACAATGGGCTGTATTGAAGCGCTTGATGTCCTATCTCAAGCCCTATGGACTCCTGACCTTTTTGGCACTCAGTTTTCTCCTAGCGACTACGGTCATTAAAAGCGTCATTCCCCTTGTGGCTTCCCACTTTATCGACCAGTATCTCAGCAATCTCAACCAACTCGCTGTGACCGTTTTGCTGGTCTACTATGGCCTTTATATCCTACAAACTCTGGTCCAGTATGTCGGCAATCTTCTCTTTGCGCGCGTGTCTTACAGCATCGTTAGGGATATTCGTCGAGATGCCTTTGCCAATATGGAAAAGCTGGGCATGTCTTATTTTGACAAGACGCCAGCAGGTTCCATCGTCTCTCGTTTGACAAATGACACCGAGACTATCAGTGATATGTTTTCAGGGATTTTGTCCAGCTTTATCTCAGCAGTTTTCATCTTTCTGACAACCCTTTATACCATGTTGGTGTTAGATTTTCGTTTGACAGCATTAGTCTTGCTCTTTCTCCCCTTGATTTTCCTTTTGGTCAATCTCTATCGGAAAAAATCAGTGAAAATCATTGAGAAAACCAGAAGTCTCTTGTCAGATATCAATAGCAAGCTGGCTGAAAATATCGAAGGAATCAGGATTATCCAGGCCTTTAATCAAGAGAAACGCCTACAGGCAGAATTTGATGAAATCAACCAAGAACACTTGGTCTATGCCAACCGTTCGGTAGCCTTGGATGCCCTCTTTTTGAGACCTGCCATGAGTTTGCTGAAACTTCTAGGCTATGCTGTCTTGATGGCCTACTTTGGCTACCGTGGGCTTTCTATCGGGATAACGGCCGGAACCATGTATGCCTTTATCCAGTACATCAACCGTCTCTTTGATCCCTTGATTGAGGTGACGCAAAATTTTTCAACCCTTCAAACTTCTATGGTATCTGCAGGCCGTGTCTTCGCCTTGATTGACGAGACGACCTATGAGCCTCTTCAAAAAGATGGGCAAGCCAAAGTCCAAGAAGGCAATATCCGTTTTGAACATGTGTGTTTCTCTTATGAAGGCAAGCACCAGATTCTGGATGATATTTCCTTTTCGGTTAAGAAGGGTGAGACCATTGCCTTTGTGGGCCATACAGGTTCAGGGAAATCTTCGATCATCAATGTCCTCATGCGCTTTTATGAATTTCAGTCAGGGCGAGTTCTCTTGGATGGTGTGGATATTAGAGACTACAGGCAGGAAGAACTGAGAAAAAATATCGGTCTGGTCTTGCAAGATCCCTTTCTCTATCATGGAACCATTAAGTCCAATATCGCCATGTACCAAGACATTAGTGATGAGCAGGTCCAGGCTGCTGCAGCCTTCGTCGATGCAGATTCCTTTATTCAAGAACTTCCTCAGGGATATGACGCCCCTGTTTCTGAGCGTGGTTCGAGTTTCTCTACTGGTCAGCGTCAGCTTCTTGCCTTTGCCAGAACAGTCGCTAGTCAGCCTAAAATCCTGATTTTGGATGAAGCGACAGCCAATATTGACTCTGAAACAGAAAGTCTGGTTCAAGCTTCACTGGCTAAGATGAGACAGGGACGAACAACCATTGCCATCGCCCATCGTCTTTCTACCATACAAGACGCCAACTGTATCTATGTTTTGGACAAGGGGCGCATTATCGAGAGTGGAACCCATGAGCAACTCTTGGCTCTGGGAGGAACCTATCACAAGATGTATAGCTTGCAGGCTGGGGCCATGTCCTAATACTCTTTGAAAATCTCTTCAAATCCATGTCAGCTTTATCTGCAACCTCAAAGCTGTACTTTGATTTTCATTGAGTGTAAGAAGGAAATCCTTCAAATTACAGATTTCTTTCACCGCCTTTTCCATTTTGTGGTATAATGAAAAATGTTGACAAATAGTATAATAAAAACAAAGGAGAAACAGCATGCTGAAATGGGAAGACTTGCCCGTGGAAATGAAATCAAGCGAGGTTGAGTCTTACTACCAGCTTGTCTCTAAAAGGAAGGGTTCGCTGATTTTCAAGCGTTGTTTGGACTGGGTTTTGGCCTTGGTTGTACTGGTTCTGACCTCTCCCATCTTTCTCATCTTGAGCATTTGGATCAAGTTGGATAGCAAGGGGCCAGTGATTTACAAGCAAGAGCGTGTGACCCAGTACAATCGACCTTTCAAGATTTGGAAGTTCCGTACCATGGTGACGGATGCAGACAAAAAAGGAAGTTTGGTGACTTCTGCTAACGATAGTCGCATTACCAAGGTTGGCAATTTCATCCGCCGTGTGCGTTTGGACGAACTGCCTCAGCTGGTCAATGTCCTTAAAGGCGAAATGTCCTTTGTCGGTACACGACCTGAAGTGCCACGCTACACAGAGCAGTATAGCCCTGAAATGATGGCGACCTTGCTTTTGCCAGCAGGGATTACCTCTCCAGCCAGCATCAACTACAAGGATGAGGACACTATCATCAGTCAAATGACGGAGAAAGGTCTGTCGGTTGACCAAGCCTATGTCGAACACGTTCTTCCTGAAAAGATGCGCTATAACCTCGCCTATCTCCGAGAGTTTAGTTTCCTTGGAGACATCAAAATCATGTTTCAAACCGTGTTTGAAGTGCTAAAATAAAGTAGTCATGAGAGAATGAGTACAGATAAAAGGAGCAAATCAATGCCAAATTACAATATTCCATTTTCACCACCCGATATTACAGAAGCAGAAATTGCTGAAGTAGCGGATACCCTGCGTTCTGGTTGGATTACAACAGGTCCCAAGACAAAAGAACTGGAGCGTCGCTTGTCTCAATACACACAGACGCCCAAGACTGTCTGTCTTAACTCTGCGACTGCCGCGCTTGAGTTGATTTTGCGCGTCTTGGAAGTTGGACCTGGTGATGAGGTTATCGTTCCAGCCATGACCTATACAGCTTCATGTAGTGTTATCACTCACGTAGGGGCGACCCCTGTCATGGTGGATATTCAAGCAGATACGTTTGAGATGGACTATGACTTGCTGGAGCAAGCTATCACTGAAAAGACTAAGGTGATTATTCCAGTAGAGCTTGCGGGGATTGTTTGCGACTATGACCGTTTGTTCCAAGTTGTGGAGAAGAAACGTGATCTCTTTACTGCTTCAAGCAAGTGGCAAAAGGTCTTTAACCGTATTGTGATTGTTTCTGATAGTGCCCACGCTTTGGGGTCTACTTATAAAGGGCAACCAGCTGGTTCTATCGCGGACTTTACTTCCTTCTCATTCCATGCAGTTAAGAACTTTACAACTGCTGAGGGAGGAAGTGCCACTTGGAAAGCCAATCCAGCGATTGATGACGAAGAAATGTACAAGGAATTCCAAATTCTTTCCCTTCACGGGCAAACTAAGGATGCCCTTGCTAAGATGCAACTGGGCTCATGGGAATATGATATCGTCACACCAGCCTACAAGTGTAATATGACCGATATCATGGCGTCACTTGGTTTGGTACAATTGGACCGTTACCCTGGTTTGCTAGAACGTCGTAAGGACATTGTGGACCGCTATGATCGTGGTTTTGCAGGTTCTCGTATTCATCCATTGGCACACAAGACTGATACTGTAGAATCTTCACGCCATCTTTACATCACCCATGTAGAAGGAGCAAGTTTAGAAGAACGCAACCTCATCATCCAAGAATTAGCTAAAGCGGGAATTGCAAGTAACGTCCACTACAAACCACTTCCGCTCTTGACAGCCTATAAGAATCTTGGCTTTGACATGGCGAATTATCCTAAGTCCTATGCCTTCTTTGAAAATGAAATTACGCTCCCTCTTCACACTAAATTAAGTGATGAAGAAGTGGACTATATCATTGAGACTTTCAAAACAGTTTCTGAAAAAGTACTAGCTTCATCAAAAAAATTGTAAAAAAGTCTTGACAAAGAAAAAACAAAGTATTAAAATAAGTTCAACAAATCAGAAAAGTAACTATTTTTGATCTTCAGGGAGCCTGTGGTGATTGTGAACAGGTGGTTGGAAGTAGTGAAAGTGGGCTGATTTTAAAAATGAATTTGAAACAATGAAAATTCGGTGCGCACACCTTACAGTGCAACTTGTTGTTAGACAAGGCAGAGATGTAAAGGGGAATAGTCCCTTTATAATTGAGGTGGCACCGCGTTACCAACGCCCTCACGCAGAGTAATTTTCTGTGTGTGGGCTTTTTCATATCTTGAAATCAATACAGAAAGAGGAAAATTTTATGACAACTAAAGGTTATTTTGGACAATTTGGTGGTAGTTTTGTACCGGAGCCGATTCAGGCTTTGTTGGATGAGTTGGAAGTGACATTTGACAAGTACAAGGATGATCCAGAATTTTTGGCAGAATTTCGCCATTATTTAAAGGACTATTCAGGTCGCGAAACACCGCTCTATTTTGCGGAAAGTTTGACAGACCACTTAGGTGGCGCTAAGATTTATCTCAAGCGCGAAGACCTTAACCACCTTGGTTCTCACAAACTCAACAACGTTTTAGGACAAATTCTTTTGGCCAAACGCATGGGCAAAAAACGAGTAATCGCAGAAACAGGAGCTGGTCAGCACGGTGTTGCGACAGCAGCGGCTGCAGCCAAGTTTGGTATGGCCTGTGATGTCTACATGGGAGCAGAGGATGTGGAACGTCAACGTCTCAATGTTTTCCGTATGGAGATGATGGGAGCAACTGTTCACGCAGTTGAAACAGGGACTCGTACCCTCAAAGATGCTGTTGATGCAGCCTTTGGAGCATGGATGAATGATTTGGAAGCCTTCTACGTTTTGGGATCTGCTGTGGGGCCTCACCCATATCCTACAATTGTCCACGAGTTCCAAAAGGTCATCAGTGAAGAATCTCGCCGTCAAATCTTAGAAAAAGAAGGTCGTTTACCAGACTACGTTATTGCCTGTGTAGGTGGTGGTTCTAATGCTATTGGTGCTTTTTCTCAGTATGTGGCTGATGAAGAAGTTAAATTGGTTGGGGTTGAAGCTGCTGGTCACGGACTTGATACAGACAAGCACGCAGCTACTATGACAAAAGGTAGTATCGGAATTGTTGATGGTATGAAGACTTATGCAGTCTTTAAGGAAGATGGAGAGCTAGCTCCAGTTTACTCTATCTCAGCTGGATTGGACTATCCAGGGGTTGGCCCAGAACACGCATACTTTAAAGATTCAGGTCGCGTGGAATATGTCGCTGCGACGGATGAAGAAGCTGTTCAGGCTCTCCTCCTTCTCAGCAAGACTGAAGGAATTATCCCAGCGATTGAAAGTTCGCATGCTATCGCAGAAGCAGTTAAACGTGCACCGAAACTAAGTAAAGACGACATTATCATCATCAATGTCTCTGGTCGTGGAGACAAGGACGTAGCTGCAATTGCAGACTATCTAGAAGCTAAAAAATAAAAGATGGAAAAATTACAGTCTTTTCTCTCACAGAGAGCTTGTGGTTGCTGAAAACAAGCAGAGAAAGCTGTAAGGTTGGGTCCATCTGAAACGAGAGAAGAAAACATAATTCTCAAGGGAGTGCCCTTTATCGCACAGCCTGTTACAGGAGGTATCTGAGACAGGAATGAGAGATAGGAGAAATCCTATAATTGAGGTGGCACCGCGAATTTCGTCCTCACGCAAGTTATTTTGCGTGGGGATTTTTCATACAGTCACCACGGACTAGAAGTAGAACTGAAAGGGAAATTACAATGGAACGAATCATTCATGGAGATGTCTTATCACCAATCTTGGCTTATATGCGTCTAAAGGGGCAACACAAGGTTATCTTAGAAAGTATTCCGAGAGACAAGGAAACAGCTCGTTTTTCTATCTTAGCCTATAATCCTGTTTTTGAGATTAAGTTTGAAAATGGAGTCCTTTATCAAAATGGTCAAGTGATTGATCGGGATCCCTTGGATTTCCTTTATGAAGTGACTCATAAGAGCCAACACCACTCAGATCTACCTTTTGGTGGTGGGGCAATTGGTTTTGTTGGTTACGATATGATTTCGCTTTATGAAGAAATTGGGCAAATCCCTCAAGATACAATTGGAACGCCAGACATGCATTTCTTCGTCTATGAGAGTTACATGGTCTTTGACCACAAGAAGGAGAAAATCCATGTCATCGAGGATGCTCTCTATAGTGAGCGTAGTCAAGAAGACTTGGAAAAAGCTTTGAACCAAGTGCTTGAGGAATTACGCATTCCTGCTCCAAATGAATTTGAAGACTTGGATCTATCTCCGTTAGACTTCAAACCGCATATCGCTCCTCAGAAGTTTGAGGAAATGGTGGAAACAGCTCGTGATTTGATTCGTAACGGAGATATGTTCCAATGCGTACTCAGCCAGCGTTTCTCAGCAGAAGTTACTGGAAATCCATTTGACTTCTACAGAAATCTCCGCGTGACCAATCCTTCTAATTACCTTTATTTCTATGATTTTGGGGATTATCAAATCATCGGAGCTAGTCCAGAAAGTTTGGTTTCTGTCAAAAATGGCATCGTGACAACCAATCCGATTGCGGGTACACGACCAAGAGGCGCTACGGATGAAGAAGACAAGGCTTTGGCGACAGACCTGCTTTCGGATGAGAAGGAAACAGCAGAGCATCGGATGTTAGTAGACTTGGGACGTAACGATATTGGTCGCATCTCTGAAACGGCCAGTGTCCAAGTCACTAAGTATATGGAAGTGGAGCTTTTCCGTTATGTCATGCATTTGACCAGCGTGGTCAAGGGGCGTTTGCTTCCAGAACTCACTGCCATGGATGCTTTGAAAGCAACACTTCCAGCTGGAACAGTTTCAGGAGCACCAAAGATTCGAGCGATGAGACGCATCTATGAACTGGAAACGGAAAAACGGGGCGTATACGCAGGAGCAATCGGCTACTTGTCTGCGACGGGTGATATGGACTTCGCCATTGCCATCCGAACCATGATTCTCAAAAATCAAACAGCCTATGTGCAGGCTGGGGCAGGGATTGTCTACGACTCCATCGCTCAAAACGAATACCAAGAAACCATTAACAAAGCAAAATCTATGACTAGAATTGGAGAACTAAGACCATGATTTTATTGATTGACAACTATGATTCTTTTACCTATAACTTGGCACAATACATTGGGAATTTCGCAGAAGTTCAGGTCTTGAGAAATGATGATCCAAAGCTATATGAAGAAGCTGAAAAAGCAGATGGTCTGGTCTTTTCGCCCGGCCCAGGTTGGCCAGTTGATGCTGGCAAGATGGAAGATATGATTCGTGATTTTGCTGGCAAGAAACCGATTCTTGGAATTTGTTTGGGTCACCAGGCCATCGCAGAAGTCTTTGGTGGTAAGCTAGGCTTGGCTCCAAAAGTCATGCATGGGAAACAGAGCAATATCAGCTTTGAAGCGCCATCTGTTTTGTATAAAGGTATCGAGGATGGCCGTGCGGTCATGCGTTATCACAGTATTTTGATTGAAGAAATGCCAGAAGACTTTGAAGTGACAGCTCGTTCGACTGATGACCAAGCCATCATGGGGATTCAACATAAAAACCTACCGATTTATGGTTTCCAGTACCATCCAGAGAGCATTGGAACGCCAGATGGCTTGTCTTCTATTCGGAATTTTATCGAGAAGGTTGTAAAGTGAGGAAACTAGGATGAAAGAGATTATTGAAAAACTAGCAAAATTTGAAAATTTATCAGGTGTGGAAATGACGGATGTCATTGAGCGTATTGTAACTGGGCGTGTTACTGAGGCGCAGATTGCTTCTCTCCTTTTGGCTCTTAAGATGAAGGGGGAAACACCTGAAGAACGCACAGCCATTGCCCAAGTCATGAGAGGGCATGCCCAACATATTCCAACTGAAATTCATGATGCCATGGACAACTGTGGTACAGGTGGGGACAAGTCTTTCAGCTTTAACATCTCTACAACTGCAGCCTTTGTCTTGGCTGGTGGTGGTGTTCACATGGCAAAACACGGTAACCGCTCGATTTCTTCTAAATCTGGTTCTGCAGATGTCCTCGAAGCCTTGGGTATCAACCTAGACCTCAAACCAGCTGAACTAGGTAAGGTCTTTGATAAAACTGGTATCGTCTTTCTCTTTGCTAAAAATATGCACCCAGCAATGAAATACATCATGCCAGCTCGTTTGGAATTGGGAATTCCAACAATCATGAACTTGACTGGTCCTCTGATTCACCCAATGACTTTGGAAACACAGCTTCTTGGTATTAGTCGTCCAGAACTTCTAGAAAGTACAGCTCAGGTTTTGAAAAATATGGGTCGCAAACGTGCTATAGTGGTTGCTGGTCCAGAAGGATTGGACGAAGCTGGTTTGAATGGAACAACCAAGATTGCCCTTCTTGAAAATGGCGAAATCACCTTGTCAAGCTTTACTCCAGAAGATCTGGGGATGGAACGCTACGCTATCGAAGACATTCGTGGAGGCAATGCTCAGGAAAATGCAGAAATTTTGCTTAGAGTTCTGAAAAACGAACCAAGTCCATTCTTGGAAACGACAGTCTTGAATGCTGGTCTTGGTTTCTATGCTAATGGTAAGGTTGATAGCATCAAGGACGGAGTTGCCTTAGCTCGTCAAGTCATTGCTAGTGGCAAGGCCCTTGAAAAACTCAGACTGTTACAGGAGTATCAAAAATGAGTCAGGAATTTTTAGCACGAATTTTGGAGCAGAAGGCACGTGAGGTCGAGCAGATGGAGCTGGAGAAAATTCAGCCCCTGCGCCAGACCTATCGCTTGGCTGACTATCTAAAACAACACCAAGACCGTTTACAGGTAATCGCAGAAGTCAAGAAGGCTAGCCCTAGTTTGGGAGATATCAATCTCGATGTGGATATTGTGCAACAGGCCCAGACTTATGAAGAAAACGGCGCAGTGATGATTTCTGTTCTGACAGATGAAGTTTTCTTTAAAGGTCATTTGGATTATCTACGGGAGATTTCCAGTCAGGTACAGATTCCAACGCTCAACAAGGACTTTATCATCGATGAAAAGCAAATCATCCGCGCTCGCAATGCCGGTGCGACAGTCATCTTGCTCATTGTGGCTGCCTTGTCCGAAGAACGACTCAAGGAACTTTACGACTACGCGATAGAGCTTGGTCTGGAAGTCTTGGTGGAAACCCACAATCTAGCTGAACTAGAAGTAGCCCACAGACTTGGCGCTCAGATTATCGGAGTTAATAACCGTAACTTGACCACCTTTGAAGTCGACTTGGAGACCAGTGTAGACTTGGCTAAACACTTTGAGGAAGGTCGTTATTACATTTCTGAATCTGCTATTTTCACAGGGCAGGATGCAGAGCGAGTAGCACCATACTTTAACGGCATTTTAGTAGGGACAGCTCTCATGCAGGCAGAAGATGTAGCCCAGAGAATCAAGGAGTTGCAGATTGACAAAGGTTAAAATTTGCGGATTATCGACCAAGGGAGCGGTGGAAGCAGCCGTTTCAGCAGGAGCGGACTACATCGGTTTTGTCTTTGCACCTAGTAAAAGACAGGTGACCTTGGATCAGGCTGCTGATCTGGCTGAGCTCATCCCTTCAGACGTAAAAAAGGTTGGTGTATTTGTTTCACCAAGTCGGGCAGAACTGCTAGAAGCGGTTGACAAAGTTGGCTTGGACTTGGTACAGATTCACAGTCAGGTGGCGGATGATTTGTTTGAGGATTTGCCTTGTGCTAGCATTCAGGCTGTGCAGGTGGATGGAGAGGGTCATGTGCCCAATTCTCAGGCAGACTATCTACTCTTTGATGCCCCTGTGGCAGGGAGTGGCCAGACCTTTGACTGGGGTCAACTGGATACGACAGGACTAGCTCAGCCTTTCTTTATCGCAGGTGGGCTTAAGGAAGACAATGTAGTAAAAGCAATTCAAAACTTTACTCCCTATGCAGTAGATGTATCAAGCGGAGTGGAGACAGATGGACAAAAAGATCATGAAAAGATTAGAAGATTTATAGAGAGGGTAAAGCATGGCATATCAGGAACCAAATAAAGATGGATTTTACGGAAAATTTGGAGGACGTTTCGTCCCAGAAACATTGATGACAGCAGTTTTGGAGTTGGAGAAGGCCTACCGTGAAAGTCAGGCAGATCCAAGTTTCCAAGAGGAATTAAACCAACTCTTGCGCCAGTACGTAGGACGTGAAACTCCCCTTTACTACGCAAAAAATTTGACCCAGCATATTGGCGGAGCCAAGATTTATCTTAAACGTGAAGACCTGAATCATACAGGGGCCCACAAGATTAACAATGCCTTGGGACAAGTTTTGCTTGCTAAACGCATGGGTAAAAAGAAAATTATCGCAGAAACAGGTGCTGGTCAGCACGGTGTGGCAACTGCAACTGCTGCAGCCCTCTTTAATATGGAATGTACCATCTATATGGGTGAGGAAGATGTGAAACGCCAAGCACTCAATGTTTTCCGTATGGAGCTTTTGGGAGCAAAGGTTGAGTCAGTGACAGATGGTTCGCGCGTGCTCAAGGATGCGGTCAATGCAGCCCTTCGTTCATGGGTAGCAAATATCGATGATACTCACTATATCCTAGGTTCTGCCTTGGGGCCTCATCCATTCCCAGAAATTGTTCGTGACTTTCAAAGTGTCATTGGTCGAGAGGCTAAACAACAGTACCGCGATTTGACAGGTCAAGATTTGCCAGATGCCCTAGTAGCCTGTGTTGGTGGTGGTTCAAATGCCATTGGTCTATTCCATCCATTTGTGGAAGATGAGTCTGTAGCCATGTATGGAGCTGAAGCAGCAGGACTTGGTGTAGATACAGAGCACCATGCAGCTACCTTGACCAAGGGCCGCCCAGGTGTCCTCCATGGTTCTCTTATGGATGTGCTCCAAGATGCCCATGGTCAAATTCTTGAAGCTTTCTCTATCTCAGCAGGTTTGGACTATCCTGGTATCGGTCCAGAACATTCTCACTACCACGATATCAAACGTGCCAGCTATGTTCCTGTGACAGACGAGGAAGCCTTGGAAGGATTCCAACTCCTGTCTCGTGTGGAAGGGATTATCCCAGCCTTGGAATCTAGTCACGCTATTGCATTTGCGGTGAAATTAGCCAAAGAACTTGGACCAGACAAGTCCATGATTGTCTGTCTATCAGGTCGTGGGGACAAGGATGTGGTTCAAGTCAAAGACCGCTTGGAAGCAGACGCAGCAAAGAAGGGAGAAGCTCATGCCTAAGACATTAACAGAAAAATTGAATGCTATTAAAGTAGCTGGAACAGGAATTTTTGTTCCCTATATCATGGCTGGAGACCACGAGAAAGGTTTGGATGGACTAGGTGAAACAATCCACTTTTTAGAAAATTTGGGTGTCTCTGCCATTGAAGTGGGCATTCCCTTTTCAGACCCTGTTGCAGATGGACCTGTTATCGAAGAAGCAGGCTTGCGCAGTCTAGCCAACGGAACTTCTACCCAGGCTTTGGTTGAAACCTTGAAAACCATTGAAACAGAAGTACCACTTGTCATCATGACCTACTTTAACCCCCTCTTTCAGTACGGTGTGGAGAATTTTGTCAAAGATTTGGCAGATACAGCGGTTAAGGGCTTGATTATCCCAGACCTGCCTCATGAACATGCCAACTTTGTAGAGCCATTTTTGGTGGGTACAGATATCGCTTTGATTCCCCTAGTTAGTTTGACAACAGGGATTGAGCGTCAGAAAGAGTTGATTGAAGGGGCAGAAGGCTTTGTCTATGCCGTTGCCATCAATGGGGTGACAGGGAAATCAGGCAATTACCGCGCAGATTTGGACAAGCACTTGGCACAATTGCATCAAGTAGCCGACATCCCAGTATTGACAGGATTTGGCGTATCTAGTCAAGCCGATGTAGAACGCTTCAATGCGGTGTCAGATGGTGTTATCGTTGGTTCGAAAATTGTAAAAGCTCTCCACAAAGGAGAGCCGATTGAGGACTTTATCAAACAAGCAGTAGCTTACCAAAAATAATCACACAAGCAGCAAGTAAGAGGAAAGGCACGAAAGGAAGTCTTTCCTTTTTCTTTTGGAGGAGAAAGGCCAGGATGCCTGTCGCCGAAGCAAACTGAATCAAGATGAGTAACTCGGTTGCGCTAAAGACGAGGGCGCAAGAAGCTAGAAAGAGAAAATCCCCTGCACCTATGTGGATATCGATAAAATGAGCCAAAATTCCAAGGACAAGGAAGAAGACCATGACCAGATTCCAGCCAGAGCAGACCATTAGGAATAGATGAAAGACAATCCAGACCAGTAAGGGATATTCCTGATGGCGAAAGTCGTAGATGCCCAAGGTCAAACCAGCAGTGATTAGGATGATTTGACCCAAAGAGAACCAGCCCCATGACCAAGCCAGAAAGAGGAGTCCTAAACCTAGTTCAAAAAGGGCATACCAGACAGGATAAGGAGCCTTGCAGTAGCGACAGCGAAAGTGATTGAGCACCTGCGAGAGAATCGGAATCAAATCTAAGGGACGCAAGCGAGTCTGACAGGAGTCGCAGTGACTAGCAGGTTGGATAATGGATTGATCTGGAAAACGGTCAATGACTAAACCAAGAAAGGAAGCGAGGATGCTCCCGACAAGAAAAAAATAAAAATCAATCATACTTATCTATTCGTAAAAAATGGGAGAAGTAGTATAATGGAGAAATATAGATAAGATGGTGAGGTCAAGATGACAATTCGTTTTGAAGAAAAGGTGAATACAGAAAACGCTCAGCTCGTATGCCAATGGTCCAACTCCCTTGGTAAATCCTTTCAAGAACAATGGATGGGACCAAAGACTCCTTTTCCCTTGACAATTCAAGTCTTGCAAGATTTGGAAGGAATCTTTTCAATCTTTGATGGACACGAGTTTGTTGGACTAATACAAAAAATCAGGCTAGAAGACAGTAATCTTCATATTGGAAGATTTTTTATCAACCCCCAGAAACAGGGGCAAGGCTTAGGTAGCCAGGCTTTAAGGAAATTTGTTAGTTTGGTCTTTGAAAATGGAGACATAGATAGTATTTCTCTAAATGTCTTCGAGGAAAATCAAGCAGCCAAGCACCTTTATCAAAAAGAAGGATTTGAAATTGTTCAAACCATTGAAGCACCTGTACGAAAATACGTTATGAAAAAGCTTAGATAGAAAGCAAAAAAGCCTTGATTCTGTACTGACCCCAAAAAGTTAGACAATTAATTTAAGCAAAGGATTTAGTTCTGTATTGTACAGGGCTAAGTCCTTTT